>JABSOJ010000017.1 GCA_013216005.1 Alteromonadaceae bacterium
TAGAACAGTTCAATCAAGATTGAACTGCAGGATAGCTATGAATTGTGAACCGTAATGCCTTGAATTTGATCAGTGCCGATAAAACACATTTATCTGGCATTGTAGAAATGGATGAAACTTTGTTTAGATATTCAGAAAAAGGAAGTCGGCATATATCACGAGACAGCCACAAGCGCGGTAGGGATAAAGCAGGTAAAGGTCGAGCCAAAGGAGATTGGGTTGCAGTACTTGTTGCACGCGATAGACAGCAACAATCCTTTGATAAAAAATTGGAAAGTGCAACCGGGGAAAGTTTATATCAACTTTTAAAAAGTCATATTGATACAGATTCTGTTATTTGTAGTGATGGTTTTAGGTCATATAGTGTATTAGCCAAAAAATTAGGAATGGCTCACAAATTGATAAATTTAACCAAAGGTATCAGGGTAGTAGAAAAAGTCTTCCATATTCAAAATGTTAATTCGTACCACGGAAGACTTCATGGTTGGATGTACCGATTCCACGGTGTAGCAACTAAGTATTTAGACAATTACCTAAGTTGGTTTAGGTTTTTCGAGTTAAATGATAACCCCAATGAAAACAGTTTGTTATTGGCGCAGACACAGTTAACTGGGACATAGCCAATTGAATTAATTAACTTGCCATTTTAAGCTGTTTAAAAATGACCAGTTCTTTATGCTAATTGGTATTAAAGAAGGGTAGTTAAAAACAGGCAAAAAAAAACTGACATAAGTCAGTTTTTTAAAATTGGTCATAAAGTTTAATGCAATGATTAAAGCAGAGTTTACAGTATAAACTAAAGTGCTTTGATTGCTGCATTTATGCGGCTTTTAGAACGAGCTGCTTTGTTTTTATGAATAAGACCTTTGCTTGCGTAACGATCAAGGATCGGAACAGCTGAAGCATATTCTTCTGTTGCTTTTGCTTTGTCACCGGCTTCGATAGCTGCCTTTACTTTTTTCAGTAAAGTGCGCATCATTGAGCGACGGCTTGCATTGTGTTGACGGCGCTTTTCAGATGTAACTGCGCGCTTCTTAGCAGACTTTGAGTTAGCCAAGGTGAACTCCTAAAATGGTTAAATATAGCTTAAATTTAAGGCGACGAAATATGCCTGTTTTTACATTAAATGTCAAACGATTTTTGTTGTTAAATTCTATATTGTTTGAATCTTACCGCGTATATCGAAGACCTATGCTGTGAATGGCTGCAAGTATACACGGTTTGTGCTTTAAGCAATATTGAATATTTATTTTCTTGTCTATAAAGATAAAATAAATACATAATAGCGCTTGCTGGTGTCCATCCACAAACGGATGTCTACTACGGATGTTCTACCGACACGCCTGCGTTTCAGGACCAATACTAGCTAAAACTCGATTCCGCAGTTTTTAGAAGTTGACTTTTAAAAACTATTTAAAAACATATTGTTATATAACAGCTAACAATCCTTAAATATTTACAGAAAAGTGCAAGTCTATGAAATTTAGATGTTCACAAATGTCAATAATAAAAAACTGCGGAATCGAGTAAAAAGTAATTAACGATAGACTACAAAATGTTAAAGAGGCCGTTTTTTTGAGTAAAAAGTTAATCAAGTCTGGATTGATTGTAAGTATCATGACATTTATTTCCCGTATACTTGGCTTGGTTCGAGATGTGGTTATTGCCAATATTATGGGGGCGGGTGCGTCAGCAGATGTATTTCTTGTTGCTAACAAAATTCCAAATTTTTTACGGCGTTTATTTGCTGAAGGTGCTTTTGCTCAGGCTTTCATTCCTGTATTAAGTGAATATCAAGATAAAGATGAACAAAACGGTACCAATGATACTCAACTGTTAATTGCTCAGGTCTCCGGAACATTAGGCGTTCTCGTTACTCTGGTAACTTTGTTTGGGGTATTGGCTTCACCCTTGATTATGATCTTGTTTGGTGGTGGCTGGTTTGTCGACTGGCTGAATGATGGCCCAGATAGCGGTAAGTTTGAACTAGCATCTACTTTGCTTAAAATTACGTTTCCTTATTTGTTGTTTATCAGTTTTACTGCCCTCGCCGGAGCAATTTTAAATACGTTAGGGAAATTTGCGGTTTCAGCATTTACTCCTGTGTTATTGAATGTTTGTATTATTTTAATGGCTGTTTATGGCTCGTCTTCATTTGATGAACCCGCTTTTGCTTTAGCGTGGGGGGTTTTTTTGGGAGGGCTTGTACAGTTTGCTTTTCAAATTCCTTTCTTGATACAAGCAAAAGTTTTAGTTAAACCTCAGTGGGGGTGGTCTTCACCCGGGGTTATTAAAATGCGTCGATTAATGTTGCCCGCGCTTTTTGGTGTTTCAGTAACTCAAATTAATTTATTACTTGATACACAAATAGCCACTTGGCTTGTTACCGGTTCGCCAAGTTGGTTGTATTACGCTGATCGCTTGCTGGAATTTCCTCTCGGGCTTTTTGGTATTGGTATTGCTACTGTTATTTTACCAAGTTTAGCTAAGTTACATACCAGAAAAAATGATGGCGAATTCACACAAACGCTTGATTGGGGGATTCGAATTATCAATTTATTTGGTTGGCCGGCACTAGCAGGGTTGATGGTTTTAGCGCAACCGATAATTATGGTGCTGTTTATGCGGGGTGAATTTAGTCAACATGATGTTATGCAAGTTTCTTTTGCTTTGTTTGCTTATATGTCTGGTTTAGTCAGCTTTATGTTTATTAAAGTCCTGGCACCAGGTTATTACGCCCGTCACGATACTAAAACTCCGGTCAGAATTGGTATTAAAGCTATGGTGGCGAATATGGTATTTAACTTAATGTTAGCGCCATTTTTGGGTTATGTTGGTCTGGCGCTTGCGACTACTTTGTCTGCGACGTTAAATGCAGTACTTCTGTATCAAGGGTTGAAGCATCTGGGGATTTATCAATTTTCTAGTCAAACACGTGCATTTATTGTTAAGTTACTCGTATCTGCAGGTGTTATGGCTGCTGTGGTCTTTCAATTATCACCCCCATTTGAAATTTGGCTTGAATTAAGTTTTATTCAGCAGCTGACCAAACTAATATTTTGTATAACATGTGGAGTGTTGAGTTATTTTGCTTGTGTTTTCCTTTTTGGAATTCGCCTTAAAGATCTTAAATTAGGCGCAGCAGGATAAATATTTCGATCAAATTACCTATCTATGCTGATTCTTCTGGCATACTGATATATAATTTGGCGGTTTTTTATTATTTAGTGGTTATTTATATCTTTGATAACGGCTAATTTCAGCCATTATTTTTTTTAACTATTTTTTAAGCAAGGTTTCATCTTTACATGCAGTTAGTTCGTGGTATACACAATATTAAACCCGCTGATTATGGTTGTGTTTTAACTATAGGTAACTTCGATGGTGTCCATTTAGGCCACCGTCAGGTTATTGCTGCTTTGGTGGCCAAGGCTAAAGCATTGAACTGTGTCGCTGCTGTGTTGGTTTTTGAACCTCAGCCGCAAGAACTTTTTTCTCCGGAAAAAGCACCAGCTAGGTTGTGCCGTTTACGTGACAAGTATAATTTACTTGAAAGCCTTGGTGTTGAACGACTTATTTGCGTTAATTTCAATCATAAATTTGCCAGCCAGAGTGCTGAACAATTTATTGAACATTTATTGGTTAAAAGTTTAGGGATTAAACATTTAATTGTTGGTGATGATTTTCATTTTGGTAAAAATCGCATCGGTAATTTTAATATGCTTTGCCATGAAGGCAAAAAGTTTGGTTTTGATGTTACGGATACCGCTAGTTATAAAGTCTCTGATTGCAGAATAAGTAGTACAGAAATTCGTTATGCTTTAGAACAAGATAATTTAGCGGATGCTGAACAAATGCTTGGGCGTCCTTATTCTATTATGGGCCGTGTATTTCACGGAGATAAACGGGGAAGGGAATTAGGTTTCCCAACGGCAAACGTATTGTTAAAACGGCGACTATCACCTGTTTCCGGCGTTTATGCTGTGCGGGTCAATTTGCTAAAAGGTAAGACAAGCGAAACATTTTATGGTGTAGCCAATATTGGTGCTAGACCTACAGTTGCCGGGATCAGGCAACAACTTGAAGTACATATTTTTGATTTTGATGCTGATTTATACGGACAGACTATTGAAGTGGTAATGTTGAAAAAACTTCGTGCAGAAATGAAGTTTGATTCGTTATCCAGTTTGACGCAACAAATCAGCAAAGACAGTGAACAAGCTCGTATTTACGTAACAAATAGTTTACAAGAAAATACGCAATATTCTTTTTAGAGTCGGTTTTTAGATACGGATAATATTTTAAATGAGTGATTACAAACATACCTTGAATTTACCATCTACCTCTTTCGCGATGAAAGGTAATATGGCAAATCGTGAACCACAGATGCTGAAAGATTGGGCGGAAAAAGATCTTTATGGCCAAATCCGCACCGCAAAAAAAGGTAAGAAATCATTTATTCTACATGATGGGCCTCCCTACGCGAATGGCAATATTCATTTAGGGCATGCGCTTAATAAAATTTTAAAAGACATTATTGTTAAATCAAAAACGCTGTCCGACTTCAATTCACCTTATGTTCCTGGTTGGGATTGTCACGGTTTACCGATTGAATTAATGGTTGAAAAGAAAGTAGGCAAACCTGGTCACAAAGTTTCGGCCAGTGTTTTTCGTGAAAAGTGTCGTGAATATGCTGCTAAGCAGGTCAACGGCCAGCGGGAAGATTTCAAACGTTTAGGTATCTTTGCTGATTGGGATAAACCGTATTTAACGATGGATTTTGAGACTGAAGCGAATATTATTCGTGCTTTAGGTAAAATCGCTGAAAATGGGCATTTGCATCAAGGTTTCAAACCTGTGCATTGGTGTACAGATTGTGGTTCTTCTTTGGCTGAAGCTGAAGTGGAATACAAAGATAAACAATCACCGGCAATCGATGTTGCTTTTAAAGTACAGGATGAAGCTGTTGCTGATAAATTTTCACATCCTGAAAATCATGTGGGCGAAGGTGATATTGCCATTGTTATCTGGACAACAACCCCTTGGACATTACCCGCTAACCGTGCTGTATCAGTTCATCCTGACGTTGAATATACTTTGGTGCAGTGTGAAACTGAGCTAGGTAATAAACGTTTGATTATAGCGTCTGATTTGGTTAGCTCGTGCATGGATCGTTTTGGTATTGATAAATATCATGCACTGGGTTTTTGTAAAGGTGCTGAGCTTGATTTAGTACAGATAAAACATCCATTTTATGATTTTTCGGTGCCTATTATTTTAGGTGACCATGTTACTACTGAATCAGGCACTGGTTGTGTACATACAGCCCCGGGCCATGGTGTTGATGATTTTGTTGTAGGTAAGCAATACGGTTTGGAAGTTGCTAATCCTGTCGGCGCTAACGGTGTTTATTTAGAAGATACAAAACTGTTCGCCGGCCAGCATGTCTTTAAAGCTAACGTCAATGTTATTGAAGTATTGAAAGAACATGGCGCTTTGTTACATCATCATGCCATTGAACATTCTTATCCTCATTGCTGGCGTCACAAAACACCACTTATTTTTCGTGCTACACCACAATGGTTTATCAGCATGGACAAGCAGAAATTACGTGATGCTTCGTTAGCTGAAATCAAAAATACTCAATGGATCCCTGATTGGGGTCAAAGAAGAATTGAATTAATGGTAGAAGGTCGCCCGGATTGGTGTATCTCTCGTCAGAGAACCTGGGGTGTACCAATGGCCTTGTTTATTCATAAAGATACGGGTGCATTGCATCCCCGCAGTATTGAATTGATTGAACAAGTTGCTAAACGAGTAGAGAAGTCAGGTATCCAGGCATGGTTTGATATGGATGCCGCAGAACTGATTGGTGAAGATGCTAAAGAATACGTAAAAGTAGCTGATACTTTAGATGTATGGTTTGATTCGGGTGTGACGCATTCTTCAGTTATTGATGCCCGTGAAGAATTTGACGGCCCTGCTGATATATATCTTGAAGGTTCAGATCAACATCGCGGTTGGTTTATGTCATCTATGATTTCAGCTGTTGCAATGAATGGTAAAGCGCCATACAAGCAAGTGCTTACTCATGGTTTTACTGTTGATGTTAACGGTTATAAAATGTCGAAATCACTAGGCAATGTGATCACACCTTCTGAAGTTACCAATAAATTGGGTGCCGATGTTCTACGTTTATGGGTAGCTTCGGTTAACTATACGCAAGAAATTACTGTTTCAGATGAAATATTTAAACGTCAGGCAGACGCATATCGCCGTATTCGTAATACATCACGTTTCTTACTTGCTAACTTAACTGGTTTTGAACCGTCTAAGGACACTGTTGCATTTGAAGACATGGTGGCACTGGATCGTTGGGCCGTTGGCCGTGCTGCACAATTGCAAGAAGAAATTGTTGCTGCTTATGACGAATATGAATTTCATGTAGTTGTTCATAAATTAATGAATTTCTGTACGAATGAGTTAGGTGGTTTCTACCTGGATATTATTAAAGATCGGCAGTATACGTCGAAAACTGACAGTGTTGCCCGTCGTTCGTGTCAAACGGCTATTTACCTTATTGCTGAAGCGATGACCCGTTGGATGGCGCCGATTTTATCTTTTACAGCGCAAGAAATCTGGAAGGCGTTACCGAATTCAGCTTCAGGTAAAGAACGTGAAGAATTTGTATTTACAGGTGTATGGTTTGACGGTTTAGAGATGTTACCTGTTGATGTTCAATTGAATAATGATTATTGGAACGATTTATTGTCAGTTCGTGCCGAAGTAAACAGAGTATTGGAATTAGCCCGTAAAGAAAAACAATTGGGTAAGGCACTTGAAGCTCAAGTAACTTTATATGCAACACAGGCTTTAGCCACTAAGCTGTTGGTTTTAGGAGAAGAATTGCCTTTTGTATTGATTACTTCCAAAGCATCAGTTGAAGTTGTTACGGGTGCTCCAGAAAATATTGAAGGTCTTAACGAGACAGACGTTGAAGGTTTATGGCTTAAAGTTGCCCCTTCAACAGGAACTAAATGTGAACGTTGTTGGCATTTGACAGATGATATTGGCCAACATGAAGTTCACAGTGGTATTTGTGGTCGTTGTATTACTAATATTGAAGGCGAAGGTGAAGTTCGTCAATTTGCTTAATGTTATCTGATAGAAAATAATCAGATACGTTAATATAATTTTTACCGTACAGGTCAATAGGAACACCATAATCGCTTGTTGCAGTTAATCGCTTGTTGCAACTGTAGCAAGTGATTTTAGCAATAGATTGCAGCAGAGTGCGCCTATTTAGACTACAAGTCATGAGATAGAGCTATGATGAATTCAAATACTTCTCCGAATATGAAATTTCCTATAAAGCAGTCTGGCTTACGCTGGATTTGGTTGACTCTGCTTTGTTTGGTGGTTGATCAAGTCAGCAAACAATGGGTTGTGGGTTCAATGGAACTCTATCAATCTATTAATGTTTTGCCTTTTTTTGATATTCGATATGTTCATAATCCCGGTGCTGCATTTAGCTTTTTAGCAGATCAAGGTGGTTGGCAGCGTTGGTTTTTTACTGTTATTGCCGTAATAGCCAGTATTATATTTATTGTTTGGATGGCTAAAACGCCTAAAGAACAGAAAACACTGAGTATTGCTTTTGCGTTAATGCTGAGTGGTGCATTAGGTAATTTAATTGATCGGGTTATGTATGGTTACGTTATCGATTTTTTAGATTTTTATCTTTGTGGAACACACTGGCCAGCATTTAATGTGGCAGATTCTATGATATTTATTGGTGCAGCATTGATGATTATTGATTCATTCAAGAGTCATGCGGATGATAAAAAAATCAGCAAAATCCAATCATAGAAATAATAGTGAAAATTAGTAAAAGTAATGGAAAATAGGGCACCAATCAAACCGGGTAACAGTTCATATTTGTGTATTGTCATGTTTAAGTTGATACAGTCTAGAGCCTGTATAGGTTTGAACTCATGTAAATTAACAGAAAACATTGTTGAACTGTAACCCTAATTTAGCCTATATGGTCAGTGCCGAAAATAGTGAAAAAATGATGAAAGAGTTAGAAACTGTAGATAAGTTAGTAGAGAAAAATTCCGAGATTATTGTTCATATAACGATGAAACTTTCTGATGGTTCGGCTGCAGATAGTACCAAAGTTAATAATAAACCAGCAAAAATTATTATGGGCGACGCGAGTATTTCACCTGCTTTCGAAGAGCAGTTATTAGGGTTGAAAGCGGGCGAAAATAAAGAATTCACCCTCACGGCAGTTGACGCTTTTGGGGAACCTAACCCGGATAATATCCATTATATGGATATAAATAAATTTACCAGTGAAGCGCCTGCAAAAGTCGGCAATATTATTACATTTACTCAGCCGGGTGGTGAATTACCCGGTATGATTAAAGAAGTCTCAGGTACATCGGTAACGATTGATTTTAATCACCCTTTAGCAGGGCAAGACGTTACTTTTGTTATTGATCTTATTGAAGTACTTTAGCGAAAAGGGGTAGAAAAATCATGAAAATTATTTTAGCAAATCCTAGAGGTTTTTGTGCGGGGGTTGATCGGGCCATCAGTATTGTCGATCGTGCTTTAGATTTATTTTCTGCACCAATATATGTTCGTCATGAAGTGGTGCATAACAAATTTGTTGTCGATGGTTTAAAAGAGCGTGGTGCAATATTTGTTGATGAATTAGATGAAATACCTGATGACAGTACGGTTATATTCAGCGCACACGGTGTATCTAAAGCCGTTCGGAATCAGGCAAAAGAACGCGGCCTGAAGGTCTTTGATGCAACCTGTCCATTAGTGACTAAAGTGCATATGGAAGTTTCAAGAGCGAGTCGTCAACATGTTGAATGTATTTTAATTGGCCATGCTGGACATCCTGAAGTAGAAGGGACAATGGGCCAGTATGAAAGCGAGGAAGGCGGGATTTATCTGATTGAATCGGTTGAAGATGTAAATAAACTCAGTGTGAAAAATGCGGACAAATTATATTTTTCCAGCCAGACAACACTATCGGTTGACGATACCAGTGATATTATCGAAGCTTTAGTCGCTAAATATCCAAACATTGAAGGGCCACGCAAAGATGATATTTGCTATGCCACTCAAAATCGTCAAGATGCTGTAAGGGCAATTGCTGAAAAAGTAGATTTACTACTGGTTGTCGGTGCCAAAAATAGTTCGAATTCTAATCGGTTGAGAGAAGTCGCTGAAAAAATGGGTACAACAGCCTATTTGATTGATACCGCAGAAAATATTGAACCAGCGTGGTTAGAATCGGTTAAATGTATTGGTGTTACCGCCGGAGCATCGGCACCAGCTATTTTGGTTAAACAAGTCGTTGATGCATTAAAAACCTTTGGTGGTGAAGAAGTTATTGAACATGCTGGTCGTGAAGAAAATATTGTATTTGCACTACCGACGCAGTTGCGCTAATCTTAAAGGAGGTTAAAATTTAAACAGTAACTTGTGTTTTTTCTTAACACTGTGTTTATTAATACAGCGTTTTTTAATAGAGTGTTCTTTAACACACAGTTGATATTACGGAATGTAAGTTAGTTGTTTAAACTTTGAAGTTAATTAGGAAAATGAGCAGTGGCATTGTTTTGGGATAAAAAGCTGTTCATTTAAAGGATGAAAAGGTATGCGTTAATGCTGTTCACGTTAGTGATTTTTAACACATATAGTTTTACACACAGGGTATTTTGCAATGGCAGAATTGACCCGGTCTTTTGTGTATTTAAAAAAGTTTATATAAATAATTGTTTTTCAAAATTAAGCCCCCCTAACATTTTCACCCTTCTTGGGAGGTTTTGTGTTGCCAAAGATTAATCGTTCACATCAAAACTGTTTACATCAAGGAAAGTCACGTCAAAAAGGGCTGACCTTAATTGAAGTTATGGTTGCCTTCTTTATTCTTGTTACGGGGATTTTAGGCGCTGTTGCTATGCAAGCAAGTTCCAAGAAAGGCAGTTTTGATGCGATGCAAAGGTCAGTTGCTTCTTCATTGGCCCAAGATATTCTTGAACGGATGCGCAGTAATAGTTCTTCGATTGCTGTTTTAGAAGCATATGAAGGTACTTATGGCGCTACGTTGAATGCTGTTCCTGAAATCAGGTGTAATTCTGCAGATTCTTTATGTTCAAATCAAAATATGGTTGTGAATGATTTATATGAGTGGGAGTTGGGCATCATGGGTGCCGATGTTAAAAATGGTGAGGATTCTACAGGAGGTTTACTTGATGGTTCAGCTTGCATTACACATCTTAATAATCAGGTCAGGATAGTCATCAGTTGGCAAGGTCGAGAGGCAACATCAGATGCTTACTCAGCTGCCGATTATAATTCTCAACAAGCCAATCTTTCTGCTTTAGCTGCATCTTGTGGTCAGGCAGGTAATAAACGTCGCCAAGTAGCGATTGAAGCTTTTATTTTTTAGAGTAAGTTATGGATAAACGACAAAGTGGATTCACCCTAATTGAAATATTTATAGCATTAGCTATAGGTTTGTCACTTATGGCTGGGGTTATGAGTGTTTTTGTTGGTATGAAAACTACCACTGTTGAAACGTCCAGTTTTGGTGAATTACAAGAAAATGGTCGTTTTGCGATGAGTTTGATTACTGAGGATTTGCTTAGACAAAATTTGTGGGGTGATTTTACCGGTATGATGGATAAAGGCGCTTTAACTACTGCTCCAAATCCTGCAGATTCGCCTGGTGATTGTGTCGGTGGTGGCGTTAATAATGCGAGTTTTCCCGATTTAGTGGGCCACTTTAGAACCTTGTGGGGCCAAACAGTTAATAACTCATCACCACTCGGTTGTATCACTAATGCTAAGATCAACTCTGATTTAATACAATTAAAGCGAGTATTGGCATCACCTTTTCCTGACACTGCTTTAGACCCCTTAACACCTGTCGATTTAGATAATGGTCGATTTTATTTAAAATCAAACGCAAATACTGCGGCAATATTTACCGGAGCTGTTGCTATTCCTACTGTTAATCTGGGGAGAGTTTGGGAATACCAACATCATATTTATTATGTTCGTGAAGATGCTCAAGGGGGAAATTCAGTGCCTGTTCTGGTGCAAGGTCGATTACAAAATAGCAACACGAAAATAATGACTTTCGATATGATGGTTGAAGGTATTGAAAAATTATATTTTATGTACGGAGTGGATACTGATAACGACGGAGCTGTTAATGCGTTTATTTCATCTGACAATATGACTCAAGATTATTGGGATAATGCGAATGACGTACGTATTTTAGCGGTAAAAATTTTCATTCTTGTACGAAATATATTACCTGATAGCAAATATATTAATAATAACGTTTATCAAATAGGCGATAGCAGTTTTGATCCCAATGGGGATAATTACCGTCGATTATTATTTAGCTCAACGGTGACACTTTATAATGCGAGGGTTGATACATGGTAATGTTATTAAAAGGTAATTTAAAGTCTAAGCAGCAGGGAGTCGTGTTAGTGATATCTTTGATTTTTCTTATTGCATTAACTGCCGTTGCAGCGGCACTTATGTTAAATACCACGACAGATATGAGAATGTCAGGTGCAAGTCAGGAAAAGGTTATTGCAACACAAGAAGCCGTCAGCGCAATAGATGAAATTATCTACAATGAAGTTAATAAAGTTAACACCGTGGAGGGAGTAAATAATAATGCTTTTACTTCTTCTTTAGTTACATTTCCTAAAACACCTACTGTGTCGGGAAATAATACAACTGCAATAATTACCAGCAGCAATCCTTTTCAACTTGAAGCTGATTGCCCCCATGTAAAAGCAGCTTCTTCTGTACAAGTATTTAAATGTAATGTACTCGGTGTACAAGTGATCAGAAATTACGGTCGTACAAATAATAGTACGATACAAGTAAATTCAGGTATTGCTCAAGAATTACTGAATGTGGGGAATTAATGATGAATAAATTAGTCGTATTTTGTTTCGCAATGACTGTTATGTCGCTGATAGCTCGTAGTGAAGATATTGAGTTGTATGTTGGTGATAATGTACAGAGATCTTCTAACCGACCTCAGGTTTTAATTATTTTTGATACTTCGGGTAGTATGACAACATCAGAAACTATCAAGGTTGAATATGATGTTAATGATCACGATTTTAGCTCTGATGGTTATGTTTATTACTCTGCTGATGATTCAGTTCCGCAAAAAGGGGATTATAGACGCTTCCCTATTACAGAGAATAATTGTGCGTCATCGTTTAATGCTCTGGTTGATGTTGGTTTTTATATTGATAAATTCATGCGCTACAACTCAAGCAGAAACAAATGGAATCATTTAAGGGAAAATCCGAATAACAGCACAAATTATGTTTATGTTGATTGTCTACAAGATGTAGCTACGGCGAATAAAAACAATGCTTCAGGAGTGATTACTGGTTTACCAAGCAATGATACTGTTGATTTGGTAAGTGCCCCTCCTTATGGGAATAATCCGCAATCGACAGCACCATTTTCTAAAGCGAGAACCTTGTATTCCAGTCATTATATAGATTGGTACCATAATGCGCCGTCAGATACTAAGTCTCGGTTAGCTATCGCTAAAGACACAATAACCGATTTAATTGAATCGGCACCCGGAGTAAGTTTTGCTTTAGAGGTTTTTAATAAGAATTATAGTTCTTCAGATTCTGGCGGTCGGATAGCCTACGGTTTAAAAGATGAAGCCGATTATAATAGTGCAACATTGGTTAATCTCATTGACGATGAAGTCTATGCCAGTGGGTGGACTCCTTTATGTGAAAGTTTGTATGAAGCTTCGTTATATTTCGGCGGGAAAAAAATAAAATTTGGTGATCTCGGTGGTTCTCGTGTGCCTAAAAAGGATACAAGCATTCAAGGTGATCCAAAGTATGTAACGCCATATTCAGGTTGTTCGAATGAAATTTTTGTGATTTTAATGACAGATGGTGAGCCAACAAAAGATACTGGGGCAGACAGTTATGTTAATAGTCTGATCAGTGGTGGTTCAGGTAATCGCCTGGATGAGTTAGCCAAATGGATGCACGAAAATGATATTAATGATAATTTACCCGGTAGACAATTCGCAACAATTTTTACGATAGGATTTGGTAAAGACGCAGTAAATAATGCTGGGGTTTTACTGAATGACACTGCAAATAATGGTGGGGGTAAATACTATCCTGCACAAAACCCCGGTGATTTACTCAGTTCGTTACAATCTGCTTTATTAGAAATTCTTAATATTAATACCAGTTTTACCGCTCCCTCTGTTGCTTCAAATAACTTTGACCGCACGGAAACTTTAGATTCTGTTTATTATGCTATGTTTGTTCCTGAACAAGGACCTAGTTGGCAAGGTAATCTTAAAAAATTAAGAGTAGTTAATGGCGTTCAGGTTGATAGAGATAATGTTCCAGCAATTACTGCTGACGGTATTATTTCAAAAGATGCAAAAACTATTTGGACGACCTCTGCTACACCTGATGGCAACGATGTTAAAGTTGGAGGCGTTGCCGAAATGCTCCGTAGTCAAACTATTCGGAATGTATTTAGTGATATTGCAGGCACTGGTAGTACGCTTGATAAATTTACGCTGGAAAATGTTAAAAATTATTATGAAACTGAAACTGCCTTAGCGACAGAGTTAGGGGTGGCAGCCGAAGAAATTGATGTGCACCTGAACTGGGCTTTAGGTAAAGATGTTGACGATGATGATGATGATGGTTCTGTAACAGATAATCGGCCAAATGTTTTTGGTGATCCGTTACATTCTAAACCTCTAGTGATTAACTATGGTGGTGCATCGGTTACTCAACAAGATGTCAGAATAATTATTGGCACCAATGCGGGTGCGCTGCATATGTTTCAAGATGAAGGCACTGCGGTAAATGAAATTTGGGCATTTATGCCTAAAGAGTTTTTTTCTAATATTAAAGGTTTGAGGGAAAACCAGTCATCAACAACAAAAATTTATGGTATTGATGGTCCTGCTACCTCGTATTTATTTGATGAAAATGGCGATGGAGTCATTGATCCTATCGATGATAAAGCCTGGGTATTCTTCGGTTTACGACGTGGTGGTAGTTCTTATTATGCTTTAGATGTTACCCAAAAAGATGTCCCAAAATTGCTTTGGCATATTGATGCCAGTACTAATGGTTTTTCAAGATTAGGTCAGTCCTGGTCCCAGCCTAAAGTGGGCTATTCAAAAATAAATAGTAGTTCAGGCAAACCAAAACCGGTACTTATTTTTGGGGGAGGTTATTCGACAGCCAAAGATAATTCTGGTGTCGGGGCTGATGCTGATACGGTAGGTACCGCTATTTACATGATTGATGCAGAAACGGGTACTTTATTGTGGAGCGCAACTCCTGATGCTAAAACGACGATTAATACGCAGGTTGCAGGTTTTAAGAACAGCATTCCTTCTAGTGTTGCTGTTTTAGATAGTGATTCAGATGGTTTAATTGATCGAATATACACAGGTGATACTGGAGGAAATGTGTGGCGGGTAGATATGCCCGGTTCAAACCCATTCAGTTCATCAACCCCTTGGACTGTATTCAAATTAGCGAGTTTAGGCGGGGATAGTAATTCAGTCGATAGACGGTTTTTTAGTGAACCTTCAATTGTCAGGACATTTATTACCGATACGATAAAAATAAGAGAAACGACTTATGAAGATGCCGGTAGTGAAGAATTTAACGTAATTCATCAGGAAAGACCCTACGAAGCAATATTAATCGGCAGTGGAGATCGTTCTACTCCTACGGGTGTTGATACAGATGACAGATTTTTTATGATCAAAGATGCAAAGATTGTCACTGAATCCTATGACAATAATGCAACCACTAATGATCCCGATATACCCTATACAGTCTCTGACTTGTATGATTATACAGATAACCCTTTCGGTGAGTTTACTGAACCGTTGGACAGTACAGAAAAAGCAGCTTTAGAAGCATTGCAATTAGCGGTTGGTTTGAAAAAAGGTTGGTATTACGATTATACATCTTCAGGTGAAAAAAGTACGGCACCAGGGATCGCAATTAACGGCGTTGCCTATTTTACTTCTTTTTCACCAGCTGCTTCTAATGAAGACACAGACAGTTGTGTACTGAGTGATGGTGTTGGTCATTTATATGCCATTGATCTAGCGTTAGGTACAACAGTACATAATTGGCGGAAAACAATAATATCACCCGGTATTCCTGACACCCCATCAGTTATTATCACTAAAGATCCTGTTATTGATCCACCAACACAGCCTGATACAGATGCGCCACCGGGTGAAAAATCCGGAACAATCAAGCTCTTGGCGGGTAAAATTATTTCTTTGGATATAAGTTTGAAAACATCTCGGACATTTCTCTATATTAAGGAGGATTATTAATGAAAACGACAAATATTCAACAAGGTATGACTTTAATTGAGCTGCTAATTGTTGTCGCCATTATGGGAATACTTGCTGCTGTAGCTTATCCATCCTATACAGATCATGTAGTGCGTTCAAATAGAGCAGAAGCACAGCGAGAGTTAACCCGGTTAGCAAATTTGCAGGAACAGTATTTTATTGACCATCGTGCTTATACTACAGATATGAAAAAATTAGGGATGCCAGCAGATCCTTATATTACTGGAAGTAATAATTATAGTATTGATGCGTTGGTGGTAGGAGCAAAATTTAGTTTAGTTGCTACCGCTAAAAATGTACAGGCAACCAAAGATTCAGACTGTGCTACGTTAACTATTGACGAGACGGGCAAGAAAACAGCAACTTCAGCAACCTGTTGGGAGCAATAATCTAATGAAATTATTACCTTTATCACTTCTTTTACCTTTGATAATATTCAGTACAATAGCAGACAGCAAACAATCGTCAAAAAGAATTGAAATGAAATGTTATGTATCGATGATTGGTGGGGAAGAGCTGATTCATTATATTGTGCTTAACAATGAAGAAGCCGCGATAAATATAGAACAATATTTGCTTGGCAAAAAAATATTAACGACAAAGTCGATTAAAAAGCGGCAGGTTTATAAAGTTAAAGAATGCATTAGTTCAAGTAAAAAATTTGCTGATGCTACTCCTAAATATTTAGATAAAAATACTGCACGATAGTTTATTTTGAGGGTTGGTTATTTATGCTAATTGGTATTAGAGACAATTGGGATTAGAATTATACCGATTAGTCTTACTGCACTGATCCTTTGTGATAATGAAGTTATGTAAAGAAAATTAAGTGCATGTAATTTCTTTATTATTTCTATCTTCATCTTTACCGTCATTATCAGTGTCGGACGTGACATAAGAACGACCTAGGGCTGAAACCAGTATACCTCTGGATTTTGTTGCATGGTCCTTAGGGCAATAGCTGAAAGGTTTTGCTGCTACACCGCCTGTTAGATTTCCTGTTTCAGTAAATACTAGACTTTTCTTACCGTACTGTAATTTATCGCCTGACTTTATCGCGCCTTTTACTCTAATAATAGTATCGGCGGCATCGTAATCGCCATCATTGTTATTATCAACAAATACACTTATTTTATTGTGCCAATTCGTACTGCATTTAGTTGAAATAGGGCATATGATAACGTTATTACTAGAATTTATTGCCGTATTGCGTGAGATAAGTAACAAACGTTGAAGTTCTGATATTTCAGTATCAACGCGCATTTCGACCAGAAAGGTATTAAGATTAGGTAAGGCTATGGCAGAAACAATGGCAATAATTGAGATAGTTATCAATACTTCAATTAAAGTAAATCCACGGGATATTGTTTTTCTAAAGGTAGAAAACAGGAAAATAGACATAGAACCTCCATCGTCATAAGACCACTACACTCTATAATATATAGCACTTTATCTTGAATGTTTCTAGCTGTTATGAAACTAAATAATGTTTAATTTAGAAGTTGTTACAGCTTAATTTTTTATTGTTCCTGTCGTTTTTGCCATCGTTATTGAAGTCTGTTGACTTATAGGAACGACCAGAGCGAGATATTATGATACCTCTGGACAGTGATTGATGATCTTTAGGGCAATAAATAAAAGTGGCATTAGATAAACCTCTGAATTGACCTGTTGGTTTGTATATGATCCTATCCCTATTCTTTCCATAAATTAATGTATCACCTAACTTTATGGGATCTTTTGTTCGGATAAGTATTTCATTTTCGGTTAGATCCAATGTCTTGTTATTATTGCCATCAATAAAAACCCCAATGCTACCATGCCAGTTAGTATTGCATTGGTTCTTTGTATCGAGCGGACACATAGTTACATCTTGTCCCGTGTTAATCGCGTGGTTTCTTGTTATCAATATAAGTCGATGCAGTGACGTTATTTCGTTATCGACTCTCAACCTAACGATAAAGTGATCTAAATTGGGAAGTGTGATTGTTAATAATATTGAAATAATTGAAATTGACACCATCAACTCAATTAAAGTAAATCCTTTACTTTAAGCATAATAAATCCTTTTAACTGCTTGCTGTTATACCCGAATTACTCTAAATGGCTTAGATGTGATCAGGTATAACATAAAATCCTTTTCAACGATTATACTTGTTATTGTGGATATTCCTACCCGAATTAAGATCAAGTTTGTTAATTGGTTGGTATTAAAGAATTTCTAATGCTTCACTCAGTTTTTTTACACCAATAACTTCCATGCCTGATATCTTTTCTTTTGGCATGTTATTAAAAGGGACAATTGCCCGTTTAAAGCCATGTTTCGCGGCTTCATTAATTCGTTCCTGCCCACTGGGAACCGGACGGATCTCACCTGATAAACCTACTTCACCAAACACAACTAAATCTTGGGGTAGGGATTTATCTCTGAAACTTGAAACAAGTGCAAATATCAAGGCTAGATCTATACTGGTTTCTGATACTTTGACACCACCAACTACATTAACAAACACATCTTGATCATTCATCTGCAAGCCACCGTGGCGGTTCAATATTGCCAATAACATTGCAAGACGATTTTGTTCGGCACCAACAGCTACTCTTCTTGGATTACCCAGAGCTGAATGATCAACCAAAGCTTGTATTTCTACCAGCAGGGGTCTTGTGCCTTCCCAAAGCACCATAACAATGCTGCCGGGAGTGGCTTCTTCGTTACGATTTAAAAAGATGGCGGAAGGATTTTTTACTTCTTTCAGTCCGCTACCAGTCATAGCAAAAACGCCCAATTCGTTGACGGCTCCAAAGCGATTTTTATTACCTCTAAGCGTACGAAAACGGGAATCACTGGTTCCTTCAAGCATTATGGAGCAATCGATACAGTGCTCTAATACCTTTGGACCAGCCAGTGAGCCGTCTTTGGTGACATGGCCAACTAATAGCATAGCGACATGATGTTGTTTAGCGAAACGCGTTAAATAGGCCGCGCTTTCTCTTACTTGTGACACACTGCCGGGAGCTGATTGCACATCAGCCATATGCATTACTTGAATGGAATCAATAACCATTATTTTGGGCTTTTCTTTTTCGGCAATTAAACAGATATTTTCGACACTGGTTTCCGACAACATTTTAAGTTTGTCTGTTGGAAGGCCCAGTCGTTGTGCCCGCATCGCGACCTGTTGCAGTGATTCTTCACCTGTAATGTATAATGCCGGCATATTTGCAGCGAGGGTAAACATGGTTTGTAATAAAAGGGTGCTTTTACCCGCTCCGGGTTCACCGCCGATTAAAATAGCACTTCCTGGCACGATGCCACCACCAAGTACCCGGTCAAATTCCATAAAACCTGAAGAAAAACGAGGTAAATCGGTGAGGTCAATAGCGTCAAGAGTTTGAACTTTTGCATTAGCCATACCTGCAAAACCGGAAAAGCTCCCACCTCGGGTAGGTGCTTTTGCTTGACGGAACTCAGAAATGGTGTTCCATGCTTTACATTCATTGCATTGTCCTAACCACCGTGAATACTCGGCTCCACAGTCGGTGCAAACATAATTAGTCTTAACTTTTGACATATCTTACCTTTATGGGCATATTTTTTGCTAGTATTAAAGTTGGGGTGTTAATTAAGTGTAATTTATTAAATAAACTTAAATTAAGCATATTAAAGTAAATGAGTTTAATTCTTTACTGTTTTTACGTGTTAATTTTGATGTTCAAATTATAATTAATGTTTTTCTTAAATTATGTTTTATTTTTCTATTGTAGTGATATTTAAAGTAAATGACTGAAGATTTTTCTGAATATAACAAAATAATTAATCAGTTCCGCGGCCAGGTTTTAAAAAGTGATTTTGAAGCCAAATATGCCACGGCGTCAAGCCATATGCCAAAAACAGAACGTTTTTTGTTGAAAATGGAGCTGAAACGTCTAGCCGTTACCTGTATACGGCTAATAGACCTGCGCGGGCATGTTGAGGGTGAATGCCGCCCGTATGAACATGAAGAACGCATACATTACCTTGATGAACTTGCCATTCGAATATTTGAGGAAAGTTTCGAAGATTATGGAGCTTACACTTTTGGTGTATATGAAGCCGTAATGAATACCGAAAATAATTTTCGGGTTATGTATCAAAAAGAAAAGCTCAATTTACAAGAAGCCCGGATTGCTAAAAAGCCTGCGCCAAGTAAAACTTTTGAAAAAACGCAATATCCGGCTCAATTTTATAAAATTGGTGCGCACCATAATCGCACAGAAGAAAGAATGAATTTTGCCATTCCTGTTAAAATTATTCTTGATAATCAAGATGAATTAGATGCAGTTAGTTCAGATATAAGTGTTAGTGGTTGTAAAATCCGATTTAATGATGAAACAAAATTCAGTATTGGTCAATTGCTCCAACTTCGTTTTATTGGTTTTGAAGAAGAATTTCAGTTTGATTCTGACGATGGTTACCAATATAAAATTTGTAATATTCAACTGATGAACGACATGCGATTAGTCGGTTTGTCACGTGTTATCAGTGATGAGGAAACAGCAGCCGCTAATAGTTTTGAATTATTTTTAAAAAGATATATTCAAGGTAATAAACGTCGTTATAAAGTAAATATGGATAATACGGTAGCAGCTATCAAAGCTCGCAGTTTTGAGCAATTTGTATTACCTAAAATTAATGAATTACCGGTGTTTGTTGAAGAGATTCAAGGCGCTTTATTACCAAAATATGCGCTGACTTGTATTAATAATCAAAGCATTTATCAATATTGGCAAGATGAAAAAAACAAATCAACTTTAAATTTCTTAATCAATTCAGATCGAATTAATAAGTTAAAAAAATTGACGGAAAATGGTCAATCTTTATTGGTTTATAGTTTCATTCATAAAAGTCAGGGTAAATCATTTTTTTATACTGCAGATGAAGAACAATTAAAGGGTGAACAGGGCCTTTTTCAGTCGTTTTTAGGGTTTGCAGCCGCTAAAAATACTTTTGCCATTACTGATTTGTCCTTGATTAAAACAGAGTCAGATAAGGCTGATGCATCTTTAACTGTTTCTCATTTTTTAAGTAAGCAGGAACAGTATATTAATAGGCCTTTAACTGACGATGTTAGAGCGATATTGAACAATTTGCCTTATGTACTTGTTGCAAGTGATCTCAGTACGATAGGTTTACAGAACGATTATAAGCGGCTAACTTTTGAAAATAAATATATGGCCAAATTGAAAACATTTGGTCATAAACGACTTGCTAATCCTCCTGTGGTAAATGAAGTTGGCATCAATTATAAAAATCAGAGAGCAGAGCCTAGATTTAAGTACCATACAGAGGTTCAGGTTGAAACTGAAGGTGTTAATTGGGCCGGTAGTTCAGTAGATTTCTCAGCTTCAGGTATGCAAGTTGAGTTAAGTAAAAAAGCAATTTTAATTAAGGGAGATATTGTAAGTTTAAGCTTTCCGCAGTTGCAAAAAGTGACTACGTTGTTTGATTTAAGCCAACTTTTATATGAAATTGTTAAAATAAATAAGAAAAGAACAATCATTAATTTACGGGTTTTTGTTGAAAAACACCAACATATCGGACGAGCTTTTTTTAAGGCTCTGATCGAAAAAAATATAGATAAACTAACACCTGACGAATATTCTTTAATGATCCCCGGTTTATCTAAGGGACTGAGAAACATATATAGCGGTAGTTTAACTGTGCCAGCAATAATAGTACAAACCAGTGGTAGTCGTTATAAAATGGATGCCGTTGTCAGTAGTGCAGAACATGGTCGCTTTTTGCCTTATTTGCGTAAATTAAGTAATAGAAAAAAATACTATAATTTGTATCCTTTGTTAAACAATCCTCAGATGTTCAATTTAATAAATTCATCGTTGAAAAAAATGCAGGGTGGTGATCATCCAGTTACTGATGTTTTATATATTTCGATTAAATCCGAATATAAAAGCATAGAAAAATCGGTAAATGCTAAACTTGAAAGCGAGTTGGAGTCTCCTAACCTTAAAAAAGATTTTGTTCATAATGCTCTTCAACGAGGTGTATTCTTTTGTATTCAAATAAAATTATCCCGAACTGACGAGCCGGATATGGATTATCTGAATCCTGAATTAAGTTATATAAGCTCTTACGCTATTCACCGTGGTAAACAAATTGAACAAGACATTTGGAGTGTTGCGGGTATTATTCAACTATTTGATATCACCCATGAAGCATTGGTGCGTCACGATATTATTCCAAATATTGATGATCAAGAGTTAATGAGTGGTTGATCGTTTTCACTTTCATTAACGCTTTTTTTTCATCGGGAATTTTGGCTGGATTTGTTTTTGTTGAGTCAGCCGATTGTTAAACTAGCCGATTGTTAAACCAGCCAATTTTCAAATTAGCCAGTTGTTAAGCAAGCCAGTGCAATAAGCAATCTAAACCAGCATGATTAATACTGCTATCAGCTTGTTTCAATACAATAGGTTTTGCATGAAAGGCAACACCCAAATGCGCTGCAGCCATCATTTTTAAATCATTGGCTCCATCTCCCATAGCAACACTTTGTTTGTGGGGAATGTTAAATTGCTCGCACATTTTCTTCAATGATTGAGCTTTAACTTCAGCATCGACTACATCACCAATAACTTTACCGGTTAGCTTCCCGGCTTTTATTTCCAAGGTATTAGCGTAAGCGGCATCTAATTGCAGAGATTCTTTAAGGTGATCGGCGAAATAAGTGAATCCCCCTGAGGCTATTGCGATGCGCCATTGATATTTTTTTAGCTCAGTTATTAGTGTTTCCAGACCATTCATCAAAGGTATATTTTTTGCGACGTCTGCAAGGATTTGCTCAGGGGCGTCAGCAAGTTTAGCGACTCTTTGATGCAAGCTTTGAGCAAAATCGAGCTCGCCTTGCATAGCTAATTCTGTAACAGCAGCTACTTCATCACCAACACCGGCCAGAGCTGCAATTTCATCAATGCATTCAATTTCAATGGTAGTAGAATCCATATCCATTACTAATACACCAGGCTGGCTTAATTTAGCAGGTTCACATAACAAAGCCGCTTCAATTTGGTGTTTCAGGGCATAACTGACTAAAAATCTTCTGGCAAGTACCAGATCTACGCATTCAACTGAAAATCGATAACTGATCAAATTGTTTCTGTGATTAATTGCCGTTATTGCCAAAAGGTTTAATTGACACTGTTGTACTAGTGTTTGCAATTGTTTGATGGTTATATTACTGAACACTACAAGTTCAATTTTACTGTTTGTCGATGTATCAACGCTGGCGTTTGACGTTGTAATCTCGGGTAAATTTATGCAAGTACATTTAGAATCAATTTGTAAATTTAACTCTGTGAGCTGGCAAGTGAACGGAAATATATCAGCTTCTTGTTTTGGAGAAATACATTGCTCAAGTGTAAGATCTTGAATTTGATTTATCGGTAATAATTGTACTGCAGCAGGCACGGTTAATTCCTATTTTTGTTAATTTTGATCGCGCATAAAAACCCTTGAAAACACCACAGGTATAAACAAGAAATTTAACTTTGATTTACATAAACATCATATTAGCATTTAAAAAAAACCAAGAACAATCTATAGTATAGATAGAGCCAGTTAACCTTATAGCACTATATGAAGCAATCTGAATTGCCTTTATACCCTAAACATTCTCCTATTTATAATAAAATTCTGCAATTAGCTATAGCTATTGTGTTTATTGTGATTTTGATAATGTTATGGATATTCAATTATCAGAAAGATCAAACCACGGTCGAACAGCATTTTTCTGATGTAGGTCATCAATTTTTAGCGCAAGCTGCAGCAGGTGTAAAAGGTTTTTTGCATGAAGGTAATGTAAAAGGATTACGACAATATATTAATGATTTAAGCGATCAAGAGATAATAAAAGATATTGTTTTTTATGATAAAACAGGTCAAATTGTTGTAAGTTCCATAAACTTGCAAAGTGTAAGTGAACTCTATGGAATATCCCCTAATAAAATAAATAGAAGTGCTGAGTTAACTGCTTTTATTCAGGAAGTAAGAACAGAGCATCTACAAGGTTATTTACGAATAACAATCGAGAAAGAGAGCGTTATTAAAACTCTAATGGTGACGAAGGAAGAACATCAGCGGTTAATTCACTTAGTGCTGATCCTTGCTGGTTTTGGTTTTATATTAACGCTTGGCCTTAATCTTTTTAACCGAAAAATTGTTCGATTTAAATAATTTTATTAGCTGAGTGGACCGAGTTGGTTGAGTTCGCCAAATTGGTATCGGTAAAGAATAAATCCTGAATGTTGTATTCTATCTGTTCAGAAATTTGTTCAGGTGTTTCATTGCGAATTGTTGTTAAACACTGAAACACGTTAATTAATTTTAACGGAGAATTAGGCTCACCTTGAAAATTAGCAAGGGGCATGGCAGGGGCGTCCGTTTCAAGCACTAAACTTGTTAATGGCACTCGTTTTATTGCATTAATGGTTTTACTCGCTCGTGAGTAGGTTATTGTTCCGCCAACACCGAGTTTAAATCCCAAATCTATATAACTTTTAGCCTCTTGATAACTACCTGAAAATGCATGAATAACCCCCGTTTCATTGTTTTTGATTTGTTTGAGAAGAGGAATTATATATTGGTGCGATCGACGGTGATGGACAATTACCGGAAGCCGATGTTGCTTGGCTAAATGTAATTGATAAATGAAAAAATCCTGCTGTTGAATGAGGTTATTTTGCTGTTTAGCGATAACATTATCTATTCCTGTTTCACCAATGGCTACTAAGTTACGACGATGTATTTCCACTTGCTCTGAAAGTAACTGTAAATGGCCTTCATTCAGCTTTTTTAAGAACCAAGGGTGAATGCCTAAGCATGGATAAATAAGGCAATCTTTAGCGCTTTTAACGGTCTGTTGCGTTTTTTTTTGTTGTGTACTCAGGCTTTGTTGAGAGATGTATAATACTTTTTCCCAATTATCAGGGGCAATAGAAGGCACTATGATCCTGTGAATATCAGCATGCTGACACTGTTCAAGCAATTGGGCATAATTTGGTAAAAATTCGTCAAAATCCAGATGACAATGACTATCAGTGAAGCGCATATTTGTAATACCCGAATACATTTAATTGGCTCTGTTGTAGATAATTGTTGTCCCTTCAAATGGAATTAAACTCAACCCTTATATCTAGGACTCTGTGACTAATTCTCGTTAAAAAACCAATTTATCGCCTAACCCTTTAAAAATAGGGGATTCATCGAGGGACAACAGTATTATGGAACAGAGCCATTTAATTAGTGAATAGTACTTAGTTAAAAGTCCCTAGCTAAAAGTGCCTAGCTGAAAGAACTTAGCTAAAATTACCTGACTAAAAAGTGAATTCTAGCAGTATTTAGCTAAGTTGGGTATTTTAAACAGTGAGTGCATCAAGACCGTGTAACAGGTAATGGCAAAGCTTTTGGTATTCGGATAATTCCGAGCGGTTGATTGTATTGTTGAGCAACTTATCGAGCAAATCGTTAAATCGCTTAAGTTGATTAACATCCATTTTAACATCCTTATTTTTATTGTTTTTTTTGTTGCTTAGTTGTTGTTTTATTGTTAATCATTTCGATTCTCAGCCAACAATCACTTAATTTGAGCATATAGTCGAGTTATAAAACGGATTAAATAACGGATTAAATAATGGACTAAATAATGGTTTGTATTGAATTCAGTGGGTTGTTTTAGGGATAGAATATAATTTTTTATTTTGAAAAAAAATAAATTTTCGAAGGGTTTTTTTCTAACTAAAGATCTTCCCAATGTCGTAGTTAATTGATGATATATCGATTGTAGGATGGGTTAGCCTGAGGCGTAACCCATCAATTTGTGTGGTAAGTATTGATAAAACGATAATTTAAAAAAGCTAATAAATTACATGCGTTCCATAACTTCGATACCAAGAATATCAAGGCCATTTTTCAATGCTAATGAAATCAGTTGACACAAAGCCAGACGAGATTGTTTAGTTTCTGTATCTATACCGTCTTTTAATATCGGACAAGCTTCATAAAAGCTCATATATAAGCTTGCTAGCTCATACAGGTAATTACACAATAAGTTCGGTGTACATTCACTGATCACTGCATCGATAACATCTTCCAGTTGCAATATTTTCAGTGCTAAAGCTTTTTCTTGAGGCTCAATTATATTGATTGCCTCAGGGCTAATGGCTTCTTCAATATTTGCTTTAGTAAATATGCTCTGAATTCGAGAATATGCGTATTGCAAATAAGGAGCTGTAGCGCCTTCAAAGCTAAGCATAGTTTTCCAGTTGAAAATGTAATCACTGGTACGGTTTTTAGATAAATCTGCAAATTTAACCGCACCAATACCAACTTTATGGGCAATTTCGTTTAGTTTATCTTCACTGTAATCTGGATTTTTTTCACGAATAATTTCGGTAGCACGGGTTACCGCTTCATTAAGCAATTCAGCTAGTTTAATTGTGCCGCCAGTACGGGTTTTAAAAGGTTTGCCATCGTCGCCCATCATCATACCGAACGGACAATGATCATAGCCGACAGTTTCAGGTAGGAAGCCAGCTTTACGTGCAACTATTTCAACTTGTTTGAAATGTAAAGATTGGCGGGCATCGGTGAATATAATGATACGATCTGCTTTTAGTTTTCCACTTCTGTAACGACAAGCAGATAAATCAGTGGTTGCGTATAAATATCCGCCACCTGATTTTTGTACGATAAAAACAGAAGGCTCACCATCTTTATTAGCCATTTCTTCAATAAAAACGACTTTGGCCCCTTGATCTTCAACAGCCATGCCCTGTGCCATTAATTCATCGACAACATTTGATAAATCATGATTGTAAGCACTTTCACCCATAATATCTTTACGGGTTAATGACACATTTAATTTGCTGTATATTTCTTCACTGTGAGCAACAGAAATATCAATAAACTGTTGCCATAATTTTGCACAGTCGGCGTCACCGCCTTGTAATTTCACTACATAATCACGAGCTCTGTCAGCAAAGCCGTCTTCATTATCAAAACGAACTTTGGCTTCACGATAGAAATTTTCTAAATCAGCTAACGCAGTTTCAGCAACTTCCTGACCTTGCAACTTATCACTTAAATTAGCGATTAACATGCCAAATTGTGTACCCCAGTCACCCATATGATTTTGACGGATAACTTTATCACCACGGAACTCTAGAGCACCAACCACGGCATCACCGATAATGGTTGAACGTAAATGACCTACGTGCATTTCTTTTGCTAGGTTGGGAGCTGAATAGTCAACAACTACGTTTTGCGGCGTTTCTCGTTGAGTAACACCAAGCTTTATATCGTCACCAATATTGCAAAGCTGTGCAGCAAGCCATGTTGGATCTAAATGAATATTGATGAACCCCGGACCTGCTAATTCAATTTTGCTGGCAATGCCGGATAAATCTAGCTGTTCAACAACCTTTGTTGCCAATTCACGCGGGTTAGTTTTTAATTTCTTAGCCGCGCCCATCACGCCATTAGCCTGATAATCGCCAAACTGTGGTCGGTTTGAAAGACTTAACGCTGGGTTAGTATCTTCAGGCAAACCTGCCGCGACCATGGCTACTTTTACTTTATCGGCTAACAATTGACGAATATTCATTTATTTTTCTCTGTTAAAAAATCTGTTTTGACTAAAAAATATGGTGTTCATTTGGGAAAATAGATAGATTCTAAATAACGCAGATAAAAAGTTATCTGCGCCGCTAAATTTAGTGTTCTCTGGTTTTGTGGAATTTGATGTCAGGATGCCTTTCTTCTGACAAACTCAAATTAACCATTGTAGGGGCGATATAAGTTAAATTATTACCACCATCCAATGCTAAATTATCAAAGGCTTTTTTCTGGAATTGCTCTAATGTTCTTTCATCATCACAAGTACACCAGCGAGCGGTTGCAACACTGATTGGTTCATAAATGGCGTCAACCTTGTATTCTGTTTTGAGTCGGTGAACCACCACCTCAAATTGCAATACTCCAACCGCACCGACGATCATATCATTAGAGCTTAATGGTCTAAATACCTGTACTGCACCTTCTTCAGATAATTGTATTAAACCTTTTTGTAATTGCTTCGCTTTTAAAGGATCTCGTAATCGAATACGACGGAACATTTCAGGGGCAAAGTTCGGAATACCACTGAATTTCATTATTTCACCAGCAGTAAAAGTATCGCCTATTTGAATGCTGCCATGGTTATGTAAACCAATAATGTCGCCAGCATATGCTTGTTCAACATTCTTACGATCGCCAGCCATAAAAGTTACTGCATCGGCAATTTTCACATCTTTACCAATACGAACCTGTCTCATTTTCATGCCTTTTTCATATTTACCTGAGCAAATACGCATGAACGCAATTCGGTCCCTGTGTTTAGGGTCCATATTCGCTTGTATTTTGAAAATAAAACCAGAGAATTTTTCTTCTTCTGCTTTCACTACACGGGTATCTGTAGTTCGAGGTAAAGGCTTCGGTGCCCATTTAACTAAACCGTCCAGCATATGGTCAACACCAAAATTGCCTAGTGCGGTCCCAAAAAATACAGGGGTTAATTCGCCATTTAAAAATTCTTCAAGATTGAATTCATGAGATGCGCCGAGCACTAATTCCAATTCTTCACGAAAATCATCAGCGTAATGACCAATGGCTTGATCAAGATCAGGATTATCTAATCCTTTTATGACACGTTTTTCTTGAATCGTATGTCCCTGGCCCGTTTGATATAAAATAATTTCGTCATCTAATAAATGATATATACCTTTGAATTCTTTACCCATGCCAATTGGCCAGGTAATAGGTGCACATTTTATTTTTAACACGTCTTCAACTTCGTCCATTACTTCAATTGGATCCCGAACATCCCGATCCATTTTGTTCATAAAAGTAATGATTGGGGTATCACGTAACCGGGTGACTTCCATCAATTTAATGGTACGAGTTTCAACACCTTTGGCAACATCAATCACCATTAAACATGAATCTACTGCAGTTAAAGTACGATAAGTATCTTCAGAAAAATCTTCGTGACCCGGGGTATCCAGTAGATTGACTAAACAATCTGAATAAGGAAATTGCATTACGGAAGTGGTAATTGAAATACCACGTTCTTTTTCCATTTCCATCCAGTCTGACTTAGCATGCTGACCAGACTTTTTACCTTTAACGGTACCTGCTTTTTGTAAAGCTTGACCGAACAGTAAAACTTTTTCGGTGATTGTGGTTTTACCTGCATCTGGGTGAGAGATAATGGCAAATGTTCTTCGTACCTCTACCTGTTTGGCTTGTTCGCTATTATTGTTCATAGTAATTCCCTTGGCACACACAACTGTACACACAAAATAAAAGTCCAAGTTAATTTTAGCACCAGGACTATTTTTGTTTTGATCTTAAAAAATTGGCGCATTGTAACATTAAATACAAATAAATTCGTATAAAGTGAATTGCTTAATTTATAAAGTATTTATTCTATTCATAGCCATACCGCTAATATGCAAGTAGGTGCGGAGCCAGCAAAAGGAAGTGGGGGTGAAAAATTACATCGAGCAGCAGGAGGACATGGACAGGTCGCAAGTGGCTCTGAAAGATATGAACATGGAGGATTATTACAATCAGCCGGAACAGGTTCTGAAACAAGATCTAAAAATGTCGCGATATTATATTGCATTAAGAAATGATGTTTAACAAATAAGGAAAGGGGTCGTGAAGCCGACACCTTTCCTGGAATAAGTAAATTAACGGACAATAAACACCATTATTCATATGGAATCGGATCAGTAAACCAATATTGGCGTGATAAGTTGTAAGGCGATTTTGTGCTCCCAAGTGAGATAGTAAGCTCTCACATTATGTCAAATGCCATTAGTAAGTTGACATTTTTCCTTTATACGAACTTTATAGTTACCTCGACTATCCATGAAATAATTGTTAGTTAATAGTCGAGATAATCATATTACCTAGAACAACTTTCAATAAATGAATAAATTTCATTTTCTTTATATTTGTTTGAGCCCCCACCAATCGCCACTGGTTTCGGAAAATTAGCGTTATTTTTTCTCCAATTAAAAATTGTTCTATCACTTACACCAAAAATTTCACAAATTTGTTTCGTTGATAATAATTTCATTTTAATAACTCTCTTTGTTGATTATCGATGATGGCGTTGAACTACGACCATTCATTCTTTGCATATCAATAGCAGCCGGAGCATGGTTAATTGCAACATCAACATGTTTACTTAGATCTAATTTCATGTATGTACTGGCTGCATCACCTGCAATTTTTTTATTACTAATTCACTAAATCATTATGCTGCTTCCTTAATTATTTTAATTCTTCGGTTTAAATCAATTTTGCCTTTTTTATTAAAAGTCCATTTACCGGAGGCTGATTCATAATTGAATATTCCCCATCGACCGAAAAAAATACCGTTATCAAATTCAATTTTGCAATCAACGGTGATCCAGTGAAAATTTTCATCATCAGATGTTATTCCATCGGGGGACAAACATACTTCTGTTTCAAAAATATCACCTTCATATATTTCCAGACCGTTTATATCTTCAATTCCGATGAATTGGCCTAGCGTGTTTTGATCTACTTCTATTGGCTCTCCATTTTCTAAAATGATACTTGGTGGGTTGCAGTGAGATTTTAGATAGCTACCAAAGACCCAATCCCCCATTTTTATATTTGAATGCATGTCGTTAATCGAAGCTTTAGCCCTAAATTTAATTTTTCTCATGATCTTGCTTCCTAAATTATTAATAAAAAATATGGACACTAATTTATCAACTCATCTTTGCGTCAAGTTTTCGGTAATGAGGGCCATTGAGCGCCATGTCTAAGAATATTAACCATTGATTGCTTAGGGTTACTGTGATCCCAAACACCCCAATAACGTTTTGGCATTGGATTTTTATGCCGACAAGATTTTGAACCTAAATCTAACGCTTGAACAAAAGCGAAAGTTTGTCCTTGAGTCAGGCTGAAATTAAGTAAACATTTTTGATGATTCTCATCAAAACAAACATTATTAACTTCTACTAACATGAGTACACTCCCGTTAGGTGGCGGCTTTTTCCAGAGAATTTAAAAGCTGCCTTGGTTGGAATTTTTTAAAATTTATTCGTTATGATTGATTAAAAAATTTTAAATTATTTGCTTTAAAAGGCATTAATTAACCACTAGCGTTTCTAATTTATATATTTGTATTAAAACTTGCTTGTACTACTTTGTGTTACTAACTATTTTGTTCTATATTTTATAGACAAAAACAATCAAACTAGTAATATATTACTAAATAGCTTATTATGAGGTTTTGCATTTGTCAAATTTTCTAGTAAAACATTACTAAAAAGTACTTGGTGATTAATTTTTTTTGAGTAATGTAAGTAACCTTTTTCGATAATAAGTCTTGAGGGAATAGCATGAAAATAGAACCAAATGACTTAGCATTTATTAATAATGCTATCACTGAACAAAGCGATAAAATTTCTGAAAAAGATAAGACGGACACTGTCGTTAAAACAGCTATCGATACAGTAATAATATCTAACAAAGCTAAGGAAGCTTATGCAAAGGAACATATGTCTTACGGAGATGGGGGGACTGTTACAATCGGTGGCGGTGGCGGTGGCGTAATTCCGCCTTAACAATTAGGGGATATTCAACAATGGGGTTGAACCATTTTTTCCACAATGTAGATTTAATTGTTAATTTTTTTGAGGTGGTTGTACTGATTATTATAATCTCTATGAGTACGATCAAATTTAAAAGCTTATTTTTTGGTGGTGTTATTACTGGTAGTGAAAGAAGTAATAACTTTGAAATATCCTATTTCTTAACGGCGCTTGTTGTTACTGTTTTCCATTTTGTTGGTTCTTCTATATCTCAGTTTGTGTTGCATTCAGGTTTAGAAAAAATGGAAAAACGTCAAATATTCTACTTCATGATGTTTTTTATGGAGTTTGTCGGCATTGTAACTTTAATATCCCTGCATAAATTAATAGCCTGTAATTTCAGTCGTATTACGTTTTATGTATGCTTGTTATCGGTTGTTATGGCATTGCTGCAAATGCTTGAATTTGTATCGAGAGGCATTTACGACCTGGATGTTTTTACTTCTTTTTATAGGTATTCGGTTGTGCTAGTTAATTTAAGTACGCTTACTTTAATATCTGCTTATCCATTGTTTGTATTTTATAAAAAAGCTGTGAAATATTAACAAGTACTAAAGGTAATAATTATGGATAAGGAATTTATTCTACTAACATTTATAATTTTAGGCGTGATCATAATGATTTTATCGTGCCTGCATATTAAGGAAAATTTAGATATAAAGATCAAACCTACTGAAAGTACCGTGATCAATTTTGGTGCTCATAAAAATATTACTTATGAAGAAAACTTTTTTACTTCAAAGATGCTTTACAATTTAGCAATAGACAGGGTATCTGTTGATTATCATTATGATTTAAAAGAAGCCGTTACAGAATACAGGCGAATTGATGAAGATTTACTTCGTATTGGGCAGCAGCTTAAAGAGTCTTTGTTGGTGCGGGATAATAGTCAGTATTCTGAGTGAGTATTTATCGTTTGGTTAAAATTAACAGTTAATCTTTTATATTATTGAATAACGGAGATATTTTAATTGGTTAGTTCACTGTGCCGACATAAATTAATTTGTGTAAAGTTGGTTTAGAGATTATATTTTAAGGGTTGTGGTAGATATCAACGATAGCATTGAAGGGCTAAAACGTTGCCACTCAACTAAAATTCACCACTGTAACAATAAATGGTGACAAAACAAAAATGTCACGCATTTTGGTTCCTCTATTAAAAGCGTGTTATATGCTTTATGAAGCGTTGTAGCCAAACTTTATAGACAGTAACTTGTTCTTATACCTAGGAAATCCCTCTTGGAGCCCTTTGTTTTAAAGGGTTTTGATATTAATAATTAATTAGCAAGTGGTATT
>JABSOJ010000188.1 GCA_013216005.1 Alteromonadaceae bacterium
TTTTCATGTTTTCAATATACAGATTTTATCTAACTTATTATATTTAAGTGATTTTTTCCTTAACTAAGTGCCATTCGTACATGATCCCTTCTATTGTTTTTCTATGTTCGGGCTTGGTACAAACTCTATCTTTAAGCAATATAGCTTTGGGCTTCGACCACAACTCATCAGTGCGCATTAATTGGGGTATGGCAATCTCGTTTTGTTTGTTTTTGGCGAAGTAAATTATACGAGATTGCCACCTAAACTTAAAACTTCATCAATGATCAATGCACCCCAGGGTAATCATCAGAGACGACTTAACTGAAGAGTAGTTTTAAATATTAATAGAAATAGTGATTATTTCGGAGCTTCGTTATCAAATGCTGACTTTCTTAATAATTCATGAAAATACTGAATACTCATTACATAGTTTTCAATACTGATGTGTTCATCTATACCATGTATTATATTCATCGTTTTCGGGTTAACTCGTATCATCAAAAATCGATACACAGAATCGGTTAATGGATAAAAATATTTCGAATCAGTACCACCCATCACTAAATACGGTGCAACCAGTGCATCGTTAGCAAATTCACGTATGGTCTGTGAAATCAACTTATAACCGAGACTGTCAGTACTTGATATTTTTGACGGATTATTAGCCATAAACACTTCGTAGCTGATCCGGTCATCATTAATGATTGATTTTACATACGCCAAAACAGTATCAGTTGTCTCTCCAGGTAAAATCCTAAAATTAACCACGGCACTCGCTTTAGTTGGTAGTATGTTTGATTTGCTGCTGCCCTTTAACATTGTTACTGCCGTAGTGGTGCGAATACCGGCTGCGGTTCGTTGTTCTTTCAACATTTGAGCAATGATCAATGGTTCGGTTAACCATTGGTTTGCCATCACAAATCGTGTGGTTAAATCGGAGTGGCTGCCAACAGCATCAAAGGTGATATTGGTATATTCTACCGTTGCGGGAAATTTGTTTTGTTCTAGTTTAACAATTGCTTGTGCTAAAACTCCTGGGCCAGTATGTTCAGGTGGCATAGAAGAGTGACCACCGGGACGTTCGGCAATTAAACGAATATTCATAAAGCCTTTTTCAGCGATACCAATAATTGCAAGTGGTTGATCAACTATGCTGATCATGTCCTCAGCAATCAACCCCCCTTCATCGAGCACAAACTCAAAACTTACCCCTTGCTGTTGAAAATATTCGGCAATTTTTTTTGCGCCCTGACTGCCGCCAATTTCCTCATCATGACCAAAGGCAAAATAAAGGGTGCGTTTAGGTGGTATACCTTGCTTTAATGTTAATTCCATTGCCTCCATTAATGCCATCACCGTTGATTTATCATCAATCGCACCACGGCCCCATATTTTTCCATCAACAACAGCTCCAGAAAAAGGCGCATGAGTCCATTTTCCTAGCGTATCTTGATCGACCGGTACAACGTCCATATGGCCCATATATAAAATAGGTTTTAAGCTGTCGTCCGTCCCCTGAAATTTATATACAAGGCTGTAGTTATTTATAACCTTCATGCTTGAAAAACTGTGTACTTCAGGAAAACTGTCGGCTAAGTGCTGGTGAAAAGCCAAGAATGGCTCAGGTGTTACTGGTGCAGGGTAATCTTTAGAAATAGTGGCAATTTTGATCGCCTTGGAAAAAGACTCTACGGCTTTATCAATATTTACCGAGACTTTTTGGGTGTCATTAGTTGGGTAATATTGAGTATCAACATATAAAGTATTGGCTCGGTATAAGCCAACAACAATTATAACAACAACGATACTGCCTAAAATTTTAATTATTGTTTTCATTCTTATTTTCTGTTGGTAAAAACAATCAGGATACAACAAAAAATAACTGTATCCAAGACCACAATAATGAGTATAGGTAGGTAAATGTTCTTTTTCTCAATATCAAAAATATGCTTTACCTCATATTTTAGAACTTCACTTCTTTTTTTTTATACTCTTTTTAATGCTGTAATGATAATCGATTTATTAATTTTGATTTTGCCACTCCTAGCTTTCGCTTTGCGAGCATATCACTCGATTATTTCGTGAATCCATCCTACAACCGCATAGCCTTAATTGATTGGTACACAGCTATACAGAGTTAAAGGAATTGGTATAAGTGTAGTAGGGGAAACGGATATTTAGGGTTAATTTAGCTCAAATATGATATCAGTTCTAAAGTTGTTATTTCACTTGAAAAGGCGGTTAAAAAACGGATGAATTAAGTGCGAGGCACGCTAGTGTGTGCCTAGGCTGTCGAAAACTCGTGCTTTTGGGGATATTCAATTTACCAGTTTTTGACTTTACAAAGTATGATGTTTACTATTTATTGGATTTACGTAATTGTGCTGAAATTTAATATTTAGTGGCAAAATGCTATTTTCATTAATATCTTGTTACATCTAACGGGATAAATAGTGCCTGAACGGAAACCCCTGAAAGTGTTACTACATATGCTCTTCGAGCTATTTTTAAAAACGAAAATTTTGAAAATTTGGCCCAAAAACACATAATATGCTTGAATTATCATCAAAACCGACTGATTTCCAAAGATCTTCAAACTTTAAAAGCAGCTACACCCCATACGTAATAAGATATGTAGACTTTCCGTTCAGGCACTAAATAGCATATTATTCCGTCAATTTAGGATCTAAATGTAACAACAATCAAAATTCCAACAATATTAAAAAAGCCAAAAATATAAACGGTAAATTGGTTGAAAATGGTCATATTTCGACAGCCTAGTGTGTGCCTCTGTTTTTTGGTTTTAATTACTGAGTGCATTGTCGAATGAGTGCATTGTTGAATGAGTGATTGGCGGATAAAGTATCAAGTACCACAAAATGTGTGGTAGTAACGATCACCGTCTTCAGGAAGATCTTGAAAATCTTTTGTTTCAGGAAGCATTGTGTAAGGGGAGCGCAGAACATGCATAAATTTTTCAACATTATCCATTTTTCCTGTGTCTTCACATTCTTTTAAAATTGCTTCTACATGATGGTTTCTTGGGATCACAACCGGATTATTTTTTTCCATTACCTTTCTTGCTGATTTGTAATCCACTTTGTGTGATTTCAGGCAGGAAAGCCAGGCGTTGTACCAGTCAGCATTTTTGTCGCAAAGTTTAGCTTTAAGTGATTCAGCAGAGGTTTCATCGTCAAGTGATTGAGTCAGAAGAGCAAATGTTTCTGTATAATCTAATTCTTTCGTTTGCATAATATTTAACAAGTCTTTAATGATGTCTTTAACCTTGTCTTTTATTGGGTCTTTTACATCATCTTTTACTTCATCTGTCGCTTTATCTTCTGCAAACTCAACAGCAATTCCTATTTTTTTCGAGAACATACTGAAATAAGCATGTTCAAAATTATTGGAAAATTGTGAGATCAAAGGCTCTACTTTTTCTAAAGCTTTGTCGACGTTTTCATCGATCAGTGGTAACAGGCATTCTGCAAACCTTGCCATATTCCATTGTACGATATTGGGTTGATTGGCAAAAGCATACCGACCTTGCGTGTCTATAGAACTGTAAACCGTGCCGGGATGATAAGTTCCCATCATGGCACAAGGTCCAAAATCAATGGTTTCACCGGAAATAGCAGTGTTGTCTGTGTTCATTACACCGTGAATAAAACCTACGCGCATCCATTGAATAATTAATTCACTTTGTTTATTAATAACGTGTTCGATGAAATCAACAATTCTATGCTTCGACTCATGATTAATTGAGGTAGAGGTATTGTTTCGAGGTTGATTGTTTTCAACCGTCTTATTTTTAGGAACATTATCAATTTCTGGAAAATGACGGGAAATCGTATAATCGGTTAGCATTTGTAAAGAGGCCAAATCGCCTTTAGCCGCAAAGTATTGAAAGGTTCCAACCCGAATATGGCTAGCTGCAACACGAGTGACAACCGCTCCGGGCAAAGCTCTATCCCGGTATACATCTTCTCCTGTGGCTACTACTGCTAAACATCGAGACGTTGGTACACCAAGTGCGTGCATCGCTTCACTCATTATGTATTCTCTAATTGCGGGTCCAATTGCACATTTTCCATCTCCTCGTCTCGAAAAGCGGGTAGGGCCGGAGCCTTTTAGCTGGATATCTTGTCGGATACCCTCAATGTCGATAATTTCACCAATTAAATGCGCTCGTCCATCCCCTAACTGAGGGCTAAACCCACCAAACTGGTGGCCTGCGTAGGCGAGTGCGATTGATTCCGCTCCCTCCGGTAATTTATTTCCTGAAAAATATTGAGCTAATAATAATGGATCCTGACTAATCGATTGGTCAATCTGAAGACACTCAGCAAGGCTGTCGTTCCAGAGCAATAAATTGGGTTCGGGTACAATGGAAGGTAAAATACGCTGATAAAATGCATCACTGAGTTGGATGTAAGTGTTTGAAAATTTCATATTTACCTTGCCTTACTTTATTACGTTTTGTCGTGGATATGAAGGTGAAGCACTAAATGAATTTATTTATGCTAATTGGTAATATTATGATATCACCTTTAGGAATGGAGAAAAAAGTAATAGAGAAATTTAACGTTAAGATCTCAACTATCTAACGACTTCATATATTTAACGTAGCTAGCGTGTCTCAGATAAATAATCATTAGGTTATAAGTAAAAAATTTGTTAAAATGCGCGCGCTTTCGTCTAAGGCTTTGGCTTTTTGACGTTATTTTTAAAAATCTACAGCACCAGATTTACGTTCTGGTTAGTTCACTAGGAAAAATATGACTCAAATTACTGTTTGTGCTTTGTATAAATTTGTTCGTTTAGAAAATTTCGAAGCTTTAAAAGAACCATTTTTAACTTTTATGGAAAGTAATGACGTAAAAGGAACTTTGTTATTAGCTTTGGAAGGTATTAACGGCACTATAGCTGGTACAAAAGAAAACATAGAGAATGTTTTAGATTACATTCGTCAAGATCCCCGTTTAGCAGAAGTTTCTCACAAAGAATCATTTCATCAGGAAAACCCGTTTCAACGCACCAAAGTTAAGCTTAAAAAAGAAATTGTGACTATGGGTGTGGAAGGTATTGATCCAAACAACGTTGTTGGTACTTACGTTAAACCTAAAGATTGGAATGCCTTAATTTCTGATCCGGAAATACTCCTGGTTGATACCCGTAACGATTATGAAGTTGAAATTGGAACTTTCGAAAATGCAATTAATCCAAATACTACCAATTTTCGTGAATTTCCTGCATACGTAAAACAAAATTTAGATAAAACTAAACATAAAAAAGTCGCGATGTTTTGTACTGGCGGCATTCGTTGTGAAAAGTCTACCGCTTATTTAAAAGAGCAAGGTTTTGAAGACGTTTATCATTTAGAAGGCGGTATTTTAAAATATTTGGAAGAAGTACCAGCAACTGAAACTATGTGGCAAGGTGAATGTTTTGTTTTTGATGGCCGTGTTGCCGTTAACCACGATTTGGAACAAGGGAAATATGACCAGTGTTTCGCCTGCCGTTATCCTATTACTGAAGAAGATAAAACAAGCCCTCATTATATAAAAGGCGTAAGTTGCCACCGTTGTTTTGAGTCGGTAACCGACGAACAACGTAGCCGTTTTGCTGAGCGTGAACGTCAAATTCAGTTAGCGGAGCAACGGGGTGAAGCTCATATTGGCGGCGACATGAAAGAGATTTTAACTCAACGTCGTCAGGAAAAAGTAGCCAAAAGACAACAGGCTGATAAAGTTAAGTAATAAAGGTGAAATAATACTGCTGAGATTAATTTCTTAACTAAATTTTTGCTCAGGTCAGCTTTGTCTGGCCTTTTTTTTGCTTGATATTTGAGCTATAATTCGTCTAGTGTTCGTTTACAGCAGACCTTCGTTTCGGGATGGACACTACTAGTCTTTGGAATGGAAATAAGGCAAAGGTGGATCAAGATGATCACTATCGGTACTATGGTTAATAATCGTAATGGTTTTTTCCAGTTACGAAAAAGTGAGCAGGCATTATTTGATGCCAGTGCTAAATTGATTTCAGGTAAACGAATTAACAGTGCCAAGGATGATCCGTCGGGTCTCGCTAGGGCGAACTTACTGACTTCTCAAATCCGATCGAATAATCAATCTATACGTAATGCAAATGACGGCATATCGCTAACTCAGGTGGCTGATAGTGCGTTGGCTGGTGCAAATGATACTTTACAACGGATAAGGGAATTAGCTGTTCAGGCAAGTAATGGCACATTAAATGACGCGAACCGAAAAACTATTCAAACAGAAATTAATCAACTTACCGAACAACTTGGAGATATTGGTGATAATACAAAGTTTAATGGTATAAATGTATTTGAAGGCTCTGGTGGAAATGGTAATACACTGAATATTCAAGTTGGCTTTAATCAAAGTATTTCCTTGGAACTTGGAGAGTTATCTATCAGCTCATTATCGGATGGATTAAATTCGAACAGTTCAGCTGCAAATGTTGCTAACGTTGAAGATGCTGGCAATTTAATTGAAAATATTGACAGCGTCATAAGTCAAATTGGTCAGACTCGCAGCAGTTTAGGGGCAACTCAATCTCGGTTTCTTTCTACCATCAATAATTTGTCTGAATCTATGATCCAATCACAAAGTGCACGTTCAATAATAGAAGATGCCGATTACGCACGTTCAATTTCCGAATTTATACAGGCACGCCTCGCTCAACAAGTGAGCAATAATGTTTTTGTTAAAAGTATGGAAGCTGAAAAGGCATTTATCAGCCAATTGATTGGAGGGTGAAAATATATAATGTTAAGGTGCGACGCAAATAATTGGTGGTCATAAAGTAACGTGTTCACCTTACTGATGATACAAAAAGAAGCATAATATGTCAGATCATTTGTCTAAGAATACTTTTGATTAAACCGTCAATTTCCTCCTGAAAACAATGATACTTATCAAACCTCCCATCCTTAATTCAAAATAATAAAGGATGAGGGCATGATAAAATTGATAGGTAAAAAATAGGTAAAAACAGGTAAAAAGTATTATTGAACAAGCGGTTTCCCCCCTTATTCTCATTATAAAAAAGGGGTAAGTTGTCACTGTTGTTTTGAGTCAGTAACTGATGAAAAACGCAGCCGTTTTGCTGAGCGTGAACGTCAAATTCAGTTAGCGAATCAACGGGGTGAAGCTAGGCTGTCGAAATATTACCTTTATGCAGCCTTTTCGTTTACCGGTTTTTGGCTGGTACTACCATTAAAGAATGCCTGCCGTTTTTTACGCATCGTGTAGGGAATATTATCTTCCTCCCAGTCTTTTAAATCTTTCTGACTTGTTTGTTCAAATGCCTGCATGATCACTGTTTCATTTATATTGCCGCAAAGTGCTGGAATTAATAAAGCTGTTCGATTTATGTCCGCATATGAGCTGCGCTCGATGACATGTTTGAACTTGCCAAAAAGAGATTCGATGATATCGCTACTAACCAATAATGAATCACCTGTGATTTTCTCTTGAATAGTAATATGTTGGTTTAGCCAGCTTTGTAATCGTTTTCTTACCACTGAACGTCTGGATAATTGTTTCGAAAATTCAAAACATTTTTCATGACTAGCTTGATTAAGTCCATTATTTTTAAGCGTTTCCATGACATCTGATAATACTTTTGCTGTATTGGCAAAGCTTTTTATGAAAGGTTTTAACTGATTAAAACCTGGCAATGCGTTACGCAACTTTTCGAGAACACTTCCTTTCTTTGCTACACCTTTAACCGCAAATGACTTCAACATCTTACCACCCCATTTACCTAATTTACTGATACTAAGAAAACGTCCTTTTTTACGTAGCTTAGGCGGAATTAGATAGGCTAAATTTGTTTGCCGCAAACGATTTGCTCCTTTACTGGTTAGCTCAGTAAAATCTTTATAACCTTTGCTATCTTTGTACTGAACTTTTAACGCGGTTGCCATCACATGCCCTATATCGTCAATGACAGGTACCGTGATCTTTTGTTTTTGAGCGTATAACCTAACGCCTTTTCCAAGCGTATAATCGCAATCTTTGATGACTGCAGCGGGTTGTCCTGCTTGATTAAATATTTCCTCTAATTCTAAAGCGATGCTTTCACCATTTACTTTTTCTGAAATTTTCAGCCCTATGCACTCACAATCTTCCAGACCTATTGCTTTCCCTTTTTTGGCCAGCGCATCCATTGCTACTCTCAATACCACAAAGGCTTTTTTTATACCTATATCAATAGAGTGATCTAAAATCGCTACCCAAGCATAATCAACAGGCTTAACTTGTTTAAGTATTCCTAAACCAATACGTAACGTCCAGTTAATAACAGACGTGAAATGAGGTAACCAACCCAGTGTTAATGGTGT
>JABSOJ010000189.1 GCA_013216005.1 Alteromonadaceae bacterium
GATAGAAAATATATTTTGATGGGTTACGCCTGCGGCTAACCCATCCTACGCAATAAAATTTCTATTTTGAAAAAGTAGATGCTGCTTTACACTGTTGAAAAGTGAAGCTAAACAATCACGTAGGATGGGTTAGCCAACGGCGTAACCCATCACATTTGGTCGTTACTCAACCATTTAACACCATGATAGAAAATATATTTTGATGGGTTACGCCTGCGGCTAACCCATCCTACGCAATAAAATTTCTATTTTGAAAAAGTAAATGCTGCTTTACTCTAATAAGCAGAATATAAACATTTCATCTGAAATATATCCTGACAAATTGATCCGTTATTGAATCGGTTCATATGGTTCATGTGGTTCATATTAGTACGAAGGGTTGGCTCAAGGTCTAACCCATCAGGTGTGTAATTCAGTTACATCCATAACATCGTCGATTAGTTTTAGTTTGGTTAAATCTAAATATCCCAGTCTTTCTGATAAAATTCACTATTCAAAAATTTATAACCAACTAAATTTAGTTGTATTTTTAGTCGAAATAGCCACCTAAGTAACAATTACTTTACATGGCCGGTAAGTTTATTATCCTAAATAACGATAAAACTATGTGTTTTACTCTATTTTTTTGTCGTGACATTAAGTAGATTAGTGCGCATTAAAAAATAATAAAGTTGAAAAAGCATGAGTGCTACTAGAAGTGGGTTTAGTTCACGGTTAGGTTTTATCATGGCAGCGGCAGGATCTGCTGTTGGTTTGGGTAATATTTGGGGGTTTCCAACCCAAACGGCGAGTAATGGCGGTGCTGCTTTTGTACTTGTTTATCTTATTTTAGCATTCTGTCTTGCTTATCCTGCTTTTATGGCTGAGTTGTTAATTGGCCGGTATGGTCAGGCAAATGCGGTTACTTCTTTACAAAAAATGTCTCGTACACTTTGGCAAAAGCGTTTTGCCTTTGTGGTTGGTTTTGGTGGTATTATTTGTGCGGCGCTTATTTTAAGCTTTTACGGCATTTTAGCTGGCTGGATGATGTCGTACACCATTGAGCCTGTTGCCAGGTTTGCTGGTCTTAATAGCAGTGCTGACTGGCTAATTTCACAATCGTTAGTTCGAAACTTATTATTCACTTCATTATTTATGGTGTTGACTGTTTTAATTATCCGTAGTGGTGTTGAGCAGGGGATTGAAAAATGGTCGAAACGTTTGATGCCATTATTAATTGGCTTATTAATTTTGCTCATCATTTATGTTATGACGTTAGACGGTGCTGCGGAGGGTTTAAATGCTTATTTGAATCCGGATATATCGAGAGTTTTAGAGCCTGAATTGCTGATCAGTGCTTTAGGACAAGCCTTTTTTTCATTGTCATTAGGAACCAGTGTGATGGTTATTTATGGCTCTTACATTGGTAAGAATGAAAATTTGGTGATATTAGGTGCACAAGTTACCCTGATTGACGTGTCAATCGCTTTTCTGGCGGGTTTATTGATCATTCCATCTATGTATGTTGCTCAAGCGCAAGGGGTCGCTATTTTTGCTGAGGATGGCAGTTTGATTTCAGGATCAAGTCTGGTATTTACCGTATTACCGTCATTATTTGAAGGAATGGGAGCTGTAGGTCTGTTCGTTGGTTTTGTGTTTTTTTTACTGATGTCTATCGCGGCACTGACTTCTTCAATTTCTATGCTTGAAGGTCCTGTTTCTTATGTGGTTGAACGACACGATATGGCCAGATCAAAAGCAACCACTTTAATTGGAATTGGTATTTTTGTATTAAGCAGTATTATTGTTTTTAATATTGAGTTTATGTTGGATTTGGTGGCAATGATATCTACTCAATATGGTCAACCTATTATTGCCATGTTGTGTTGTGTTTTTGTTGGTTGGATATGGCAAAGAAATGATTTATTAAATGAGATAAAACAAGGTAACGATACTGTAGAGCACAGTTTATTCTGGAAAATATGGCCTTGGTATACTAAATTTATTTGTCCTGCTGCTATAGCATTGGTGTTTTATCACACTATTTAGAAATTTTAATAACACTTTTTAAAATTTTAGAACAGGACTTATTGTTAAATGAAATCAATGAAATAAGTCCTGTTAATATTTCTACTGACCAGTATTAACAAGACAAAAAACTTAAACTTTATGGTACAACGCCTATCACTGATTTCATTAAGGTATTGGTGATCACTTTGCCCGCTTTATCGGAGAAATTGAGTACAGAAGTGCTGATGTTATTTAATTTCTCATCGGTTTGGCTCACACTGTTTTTTAAATTAGTAAACGCCATTTTTAAATTTTCATCATCAATGTTATCTATTTTTACTTGTAATTCATTAATGAATAAACGCGTTTTCTGCTGTTGTTGACTCAGTGTTTTAAGCTGTTCAGCACTTTCTGATTTTAATTCATCGAGTGATGTCTGTAAGGCTTGACCATAATTTCCATTTTCAAATTTTGTCGAAATTTGTGCAAGCTCTGCTTTTAGGTTATTAAATTCGACAGCGATGATTTCTTTCGTTGTTGTTTCAGCTTTTCCTTCAAGCTCGCGCCATTTTTCATCAAGAAAGTCATCGGTAATATCTGGGTTGCCGTTCATTATTTTCTCCTGTTAAATAAACTTCTTAACGGTTTTTGTAATAAAATTATTTAGTGACCTTTTTCCATTTTTTAGAAAGTCCACTTTAATATCGTCAAAAGTTCTTTTGGCTGTGTCTTTTAATTTGTCAAAATTGTCGTGTATATCACCCGTTATTTCTTTTAATAAAGTTTTACCGTCATTTTTAATGTCAAACAGTTTTGAGCCGACTGGTTCAGGATCAATAAGTTGTTTGAATGAAGCTTTGCTGAAGGTTGTTAGTGCATCGACAAGTAATGACTCAGTTCCGAAACCTGTGACATAAAAATAATTTTTTAAGGATTTTGCTGCATCACGATTTAACTCCGTATAAGTTATTAAGTTATCAAAGTGTGCTGTTAGTCCTTGGTAAGGTTCCGATACTGGATTTGAACCTGCCTCATCCGCTGTTTTTGAGTGAGTTAATGATGAGCTATGTGTGGTGTAGACTTGCTCAAGTTCGCTTGTATATTTATGTTTTGTGCTGGTAAGTTCTGTTTGATAGTCATTTCTTAATTCATTGACTTTTAGCGTAATGGTTTGCAGGCATTCTCTTTCTATTTTGTTAAAACGTATAAGGCGAGAGAAATACTGTGCAGCTGCCTCACTATATTTTTGTTTTAAAACGTTGTCCTGCGGGTTGTCATTCATTTTTATTTTGGCACGTTGAGCTTTTGTTTCAAATTTGAACACTTCTTGCTTCAATGCATTTAAGCTTTCCTCGATCTTGGCACCTAATTGCAATTGAAATTGGGTTAATGATAATTCAATTGAATTGAGCGTGGTAAAGTAAGACAGTTCCACTTGAGAATGAGCAAGTTGATATTCAGTTTTAGCTCTGGATGCCGCGTTTTGCTGAATAAGCTTATTCGCTTCTTTTATTGTTGATTCCTGATCTTCAACCAACGTATTAATTAGTGCTAATTCTTTGTGGTAAGCTTGCTTTACTTTAACCAGATAAGGCTTATATTCCTGATTAGTTTCAACCATTTTATTAACAAGTTTCTGAGCATCATCTTTTGCTGTACAACCAATTAAACTAAATAGAATGGCCAATACTATTAATTGACGAGTCAAGTTGTAAATTTTCATCACACATCCTTTTTACTTTGGGCTTTTTCTTCAGCAAGCATGCTAGTTACACTTTGTTTTACATTTTTTTCGGTATTTTGTTGGTATTTATCAATGATATTTGTTGGTTTTTCTTTCGGGCTGATATCACTCGGTTGAACAGAAGGTGCTTGGGGTTCCTCTTTAGGTTGAAAATTAACCAGATTGCTAAATAAATGGTTTGATACATCACGTATTACTTGCGTTAAATTTTCAACGTTGAATCCTAATAAAAATGAAAATATTAAAAATTGCGACAGATTGGCTAAATCGATCCCCGCGTCTGTTATTCCACCGGCAACTAATGCCAATATAACAACGGATAAAATGGGGGCAATAAATAGTCGGGGAAAGAAAAGGAAAAACTTTTCGGGTGAATATTGTTTAGTTTTCAATGCTGAATTTAACATAATAACGGTATTACAAAGTAAACCGGCAACAGACCAGAAAATCAGTTCTATTAGCCAACCAATATCACTGTCATGATATAACCAAGAAAATGAAATATCAGGTTTGAAGCCCTGAATGTTTCGTTTTAACTCGACTATATAACTCTGTTTTATTTGGTTATATTGAGTAATCAATGAAAGTGTTACATCACGTTCTTTCCTGGCATTGTCATCAGACCAATTATCATAAGTTTCGATAAGGCTTTTTGCATAATCAAGGTTAAAAATTAATTTTGCATCGGTACTGCTATTCTTTCCAAGAGTGATACGCGCAAGAGACTGCGTTGTATATAACTCAATTCTTGAGCCAGCAGCCCGTCTTTGCGCTAATGCTTGTATTGAGTCAACTGCAATAGTTTTTGCCTGTATTAATAACTCGCTATTTTTGTTGTATTTATTGTTAATGTTTTCTTTAAATTTCTTAATTTGTTCATCATTTAAGACCCATTGCAATACTAAATCATTAATGGAAAATTCCATGTTGAATGTGGAGAAAGTAATAGCTGAGGGAGGGGCTATGACGCATGGCTCTTTGCAAGAGGGGATTTTAGGGGCGTCTGTACCTTGAACGGGCAATTCAATTATTTGCAAGGCAAACAAGTCATCTATGTTAGTTTCACGCAGACTTTGATACAGCGTATAGCTTATGAGCCAGATAAACACTAAGGTTAGACTTATTTTATAGGCATTTATCTGTTTATGTAAAACTTTGGGGATTATTTGTGTAGGGTCGTCCATAACATTAATAGCCTCTTATGTTAACAGTTTTATTTTTATAGAGTTTTTGTATTAAAGTGCCTTAATACTAGATTAATTATGAAGTATTTGCGAATTTATTACTGTTTCACTGTTTTGTGCACGCAAATATACAAACTGCCAATTCATTTGAATAATATATATTTATTAGTGTTGATCCAGAAACGAAGACATTCGTTTCTGGAGGGACACTAATTAGCACTGTTGTTCTATTTTCTTTCTATATTTTAAGGCGAGTAATTTTAGAATGTCGCGCCAGGTAATAATGCCGATTGGATGACTGTTTTTATCAACTATCGGTAAACAGGAAATGTGGTTATCGTGAATAAGTAATACGGCTTTATTTACTGAAATGTCTGCAGGTGCTGTGATTAAATTTCTCGACATGATCTGATGAACTTTTTTATGTAACAACATTGAATCACTAAAAGTTTCTTTATTCGTGCCAATTGCCGGGCTTAAATGTTTATATAAATCCCGATCTGTCACGACACCCACCAATTCCTTATTATCAAGCACCAGAATATGATGGATTTTTTTGCTATCAAATATTGCTTTTACTTTATTCAGATCATCATCTAGTTCAAGCGAAATTAAGTTGCTAGACATGAAATTTGAAATACTCATTATTCTACCTTTTGTCATTATTATCCTACATTCCGTACAATTTTATAAAAAATAAATAATTAAAAATAACCTTAATAACATGTAGTTAAGCGAATTTTTATATAAAGTTCGAAAATTGACCAATAATGGCAATTTTAAATAAACTTATATTTATCAATTGATTATAAAACACACAAATACATGGCTACATTTTATGACTTTTAAAGTCCATTTAAATCAATACCTTAAATGTGCGGAATGTAGGTTATTATTATTTGAGAGTTAAAAGTTAAAAGTTAAAAGTTAAAAGTTTAAAATATGGACACAAACGTAAGCGATAAATCCAAAAGAAAATTCAAAGAAAGCCTTTTAAATAATTAAACGCTTGTTTAAAAAATTGTCGTCTTCAAGTCATTATTGTGTTTTACTCAGTATTATACTCAAGCTACTTGGGTGTATAACATAAACAATTAAATCGATAATAACAAAGAATATAGAAGTGATTGTTTAGCATTTTTTGATATTTTTTATACTCATTTATTCAGAGGGTTTTGATGGCTAATAATTTATATACTGCAGCTTATGATAATGAACAAGTGTCAATTATTGACAAAGTCTTTCAAATACAGCGGCAGGCTTTTGCTGATTCGCCTTATTTATCAGCTGAAGAGAGAATTAATGATTTAAAATTATTAAAGTTAGCAATATTATCCCATGAAGAAGATTTAGTTTTGGCAATGTCACAAGATTATGGATGTCGCTCTCATGACGATACTAAAATTGCTGATATTTTACCGACCATCATGGGCATTAATTATGCGATTAAGCGTATAAAAAAATGGATGAAACCGTCTAAAAGACATGTAGGTGTTTTGTTTCAGCCCGCAAAAGGTTTTGTAATGTATCAGCCTCTGGGGGTTATTGGCATTATTACTCCCTGGAATTACCCTATATTTCTTGCGTTAGGTCCGCTCACTACCGCATTAGCGGCAGGAAATCGGGCTATGATTAAAATGTCGGAATTTACTCCTGCAACAAATAAAGTCATCATTAAGATGATTAATGATTGTTTCTCTACAGATAAAGTTGCTATTTTTGACGGTGGTCCTTCCGTTTCGGCTCATTTTTCACAGCAAGCTTATGATCATCTACTTTTCACTGGTTCTACCCGTGTTGGCAAAATAGTGATGGCCGCTGCGGCAAAAAACCTTACACCAGTAACGTTAGAATTAGGGGGGAAATCGCCAACAATTATTGATGATAATATCGATATTAAAGATGCGGTTTCACGTTTCATCTTAGGTAAAACGTTAAACGCGGGACAAACGTGTGTTGCGCCTGATTATATACTTTGCCCTGAACACAGAGTTGAAGCGCTAGAGAAAGCTTGTATTAAACAATTTAAAAAAATGTATGCGAGTATTGCTGATAATGCCGATTACGGCAGCATAATTAATGATGCACAATTTGAACGTTTGCAAACCTGGTTAACAGACGCTAAAGACAAAGGGGCTAAAATTTCAGTTGTCAACGAGTCGGATGAAAAACGAAACATTCAACAACGTAAAATTTCATTAACCCTTGTAAGTCAGGTAACCGATGATATGTTGATTATGCAGGAAGAAATTTTTGGTCCTATTTTACCGATTGTCAGTTATAAAAAATTAAGTGAGGCGATTGAATATATTAATGCCAGAGCCAGACCTTTAGCTTTGTATGTGTGTAGTCATGACGCAGATGTGCAGCAAAAAGTTATGGAGCAAACGCATGCTGGCGGTATGTGTATTAATGATGCGACATTGCAGGTTGCTCAAGATGATATGCCGTTTGGTGGTATCGGCCCTTCAGGTATGGGGCAATACCATGGTCGTGAAGGTTTTTTAACTTTTTCAAATGCTAAATCTGTACTCGTCAGAGGTAAATTTAATTCGTCTGTACTGGCGTTTCCACCTTATGGTAAATTGGTTCATAAACTGATTTATAAATTTTTTCTGAGGTGATCTGAGGGTGCAAATTGGCGAAATAACTTAAACCTCAATTAATTTCTTAGCTGTCACAAAAGTGTCATACAACTGACTTATAATTAATTTCTACAATTAATTTATACTTTAAGGTAAGTTGTGTGGCATTAACTTTTTTACATACAAACCGACGATATATAAACAAACGCCAGTTGAAAAACAAATTGGCTCAATGGTTTATCACTTTGGGTGGGATCAGCGTACTGTTTACTCTGGTGCTGATTTTTTTATATCTTCTTTATGTGATCAAACCAATATTCGCTTCTGCACAGATCGAGCCTATTCAAAGTGTTGAGACTGAACTTTCGGCGAAAGTGCTTTCTATTGGTATTGATGAGTTGAAAGAGCTGGCTTATTACATCCTACATTCCGCACATTTAAGATATTGATTTAAATGGACTTTAAAAGTCATAAAATGTAGCCATGTATTTGTGTG
>JABSOJ010000190.1 GCA_013216005.1 Alteromonadaceae bacterium
AGCTACTGGATAGTTGTGTGTACAGTGTTTTAAAACTACGAACTGTGTACCGAAATACCACTAATTTGATCAGTGCCCAAATTTTCATAACAAACCATGTTTACATTTTTCTTTACGATCTCGACATTTTCGGCAAAAATAAAGCAATAAAAGCCCCTAAAAGTGCTGAAACAGCTGCAACATTATATGCCAATTGTGCTCCGGCACCATCGAGCCATAATGTTCCTGCGACATAAGCACCTATTGCGCCTCCTAAACCAAAAACACCTCCAATGTATATAGCTTGCCCCCGACTTTGTTGATTGGTGTCAAAATGCTGTTGAATAAATTGAATCGATGCACCATGATACAAACCAAAGCTTGCTGCGTGAAATAACTGGCTTATAGCTAATATCGCTCCATGATCGGCAAACTGACCTATTAAGTACCAACGTATACCAGTAATAAAAATACTAAAAATCAGTAAAGTTTTGATACTAAAATATTTAAATAAAATACCTGCGTAAATGAAAATGCCTATTTCGGCAACAACCCCAATTGAAATAAACAATCCAACAGCATACCCAGGGTAAGTTAAATCACGAAGGTACAGTGCGAAAAATCCATAATATGGTCCAAAACTCGCCTGCAATAACATGCCTGACAGAAAAAATATCAAAAAAGATTTATCTGTTATTTTAGTAAAAATTGATACCTTGCTCACTGTTTGCGATAAATGTATTTTTGGTTGTTTTACTAATAAAGTTGAACCATATAAAGCAAGTAAAATAATTAAACCTAAGTAGGTAAATACTTGGGAAGAAAAGCGACTCATCACCTCTCCACCAATAACAGCTAAGGCAATAAACCCTAAACTTCCCCATAGTCTGACGCGAGAATAAATTTTTGCACTTCGACGAACAGAATGAAGAGTCATAACTTCCAATTGAGGTAAAATGGCCGACCAGAAAAGTGTGAAGAGCGCCAGACAAAAAGTTATTGGCCAATAACTATTGCTAATAAAAAGAAATGAAAATGAAAAACACGCCAACAAAGATCCTAAGCGAATAATGGGAAGCTGCTGCCCTGTTTTATCAGCTAAAACAGCCCATAATGCCGGACCTATAATTCTAGTTGCGGTAACAATGGCAATGATTTCACCTATTTCTAGCGAAGTAAATCCTTTACCATCCAGAAAGACCGCCAAAAAAGGCGTAACTAAACCTAGAATACTAAAGTACCAAAAATAAGTAGAAGAAAGCCGTGCAAATAAACCAGAGAACATAATTTTTTAATTCTGAAATTAAACCAAGAAAAACAACAAAACCCAATCAGCACAGCACTAAAAAAATTTCATTAACAAATAATTTTACTAAATGCTTTTGCTAACCTTTTACCAACCTATTTACCGTAACAACATAACAACGAATTTTTCACTCTGCCCATCATACTGCTTGTAACAAGAATTCCCACGATTCCAATGAAAAATACAGGACAATTTTACAATACTTCTAAACAAGCTGCAGAGCTTTTGCGATATTTCGCTCCGCAACTTAAATCATCAATAAAAAGTTCAATTAAGCCGATATATCTGGTGTACTACAAATCACATCAGCATTTTGTGCTCTATGACGTAAATAATGATCCATTAACGTTAATGCTAACATTGCCTCAGCAATAGGAACCGCTCGTATACCTACACAGGGATCATGTCGACCTTTAGTAATAATATCGGTAGGGTTCCCTTCTAAATCAACCGTTTTACCACTCACACCAATACTGGATGTTGGCTTTAAGGCTAAATGCGCCACAATAGGTTGTCCAGAAGAAATGCCACCTAAAATACCACCCGCATGATTGCTGGAAAAGCCTTCAGGGGTTAATTCATCACGATGTTCTGAGCCCTTTTGATTAACCACAGCAAAACCATCGCCAATTTCAACACCTTTAACAGCATTTATGCTCATCAACCCATGAGCAATTTCAGCATCTAAACGATCAAAAATTGGCTCACCTAAACCAACTGGCACGCTATTAGCTACGACCATTATTTTTGCACCAATTGAATCTTTGGATTTAATCACATCACGAAGTAGTTGATCAAGTTGCTCTAATTTATTTGCATCAGGGAAAAAGAATGGATTTTGTTCAATTATATCCCAATCAAATTGCTCAGCTTTCACTTCCCCTATCTGCGTTACACAACCTTTGATAGTAATACCAAATTTTTGTGATAAAAACTTCTTAGCAACAGCGCCAGCAGCAACACGCATGGCAGTTTCCCTTGCCGAAGAACGACCACCGCCACGGTAGTCTCGAATGCCATATTTTTGCCAATAAGTATAATCCGCATGTCCAGGTCTGAAAGATTGTGCAATATTGCCATAATCTTTTGAACGTTGATCGGTATTTTCAATCATTAAACCAATAGGCGTACCCGTCGTTTTTCCTTCGAAAACACCAGAAATAATTTTAACTTGATCAGCTTCACGGCGAGCAGTTGTATAACGTGATGTTCCCGGTTTGCGACGGTCTAAATCTTGCTGTAAATCAGCCTCTGATAATTCAAGGCCCGGTGGACAACCATCAATTATCGCACCTAATCCTAATCCGTGGCTTTCACCAAAAGTTGTTACTGTAAATAATTTCCCAAATGTATTACCTGACATGATGAATCGTTTACCTGTGAGTTATATTTTGCAAAAAATAAAAAGTATAGCTACATCCAAATTAATTGAATTTAGAGCACTAAAAAAATTGTACTAACTGGGCTTTGGTTAACATAAAAACACCGTGTCCACCACGTTCAAAGCTTAACCAGTTAAACGGAACATCTGGAAAACAAGCTTCAAGATGAATTTGTGAATTACCTACTTCACAAATTAAAACCCCTTGTTCATTCAGATGATCAGCTCCTTGAGCAAGAATTTTACGCACAATGTCCAATCCATCTTCACCACAACCTAAGCCCATTTCAGGCTCATGAGTAAACTCAACGGGTAAAGAATCAATATCTTCCTGATCAACGTAGGGAGGATTAGTCACTATTAAATCATAGGTCTGCCCCTCAATACCCGAAAAAACATCAGATTGAATTGGAATAACTTGTTCAATTAAACCATGATTCTCAATATTGATTTGTGCAACATTAAGTGCATCAAGTGAAAGATCCAGCGCATCAACCTCCGATCCCGGCAAGTAAGTAGCGCAGGCAATAGCTATACAGCCACTACCGGTACATAAATCTAAAATACGTAACGGCGTATAGTTATCATCTTTTTCCATTGCATCTAAGCGTTCATCCAAAAAAGGAGAGAACCTTTGCTCAATTAATTCAGCAATAGGTGAACGTGGTACTAACACTCGTTCGTCGACATAAAAGGGTAAATTCGCAAATTTTGCCTGATTAGTTATGTAGGCCGCAGGGATTTCTTCTACAATGCGCTGTTCAATAAAACTTAAAACTTTCTGTTTTTCATCATTAATTAATCGACATGTCATTACCTGATCGGTTAATTCCTCAGGTAAATCTAAAGCAAACATTACCAGACTAATTGCTTCATCCCACGCATTATCAGTACCATGTCCAAAATAAAGTTCTGCCTGATTAAATTGACTGGCGGCAAAGCGTAAATAATCACCTATGGTGTGTAATTCAGCACTAACATCATCATAATTAATGGTGTTCATTCGATTTCCTATATTTTATCAATCAATACTAATTAGTGTCCATCCCGAAACGGATGTCTACTGCGGACGCCCCACGGGCACAATCTGAACACCACTAGAGTGGTTATTTAGAATGACTAAACGTCCAACTCTCATAGTGCTCATATGCACCTTTGGATTGCCCTCGCTACGACCCAGTTTCAGGACAAACACCAATAATATGTATATATTTTATTTTGTTAAAAATGAAAAATGTTTTAAACTTCAGCGATGAAATTTAAAGACGGCCTTACGCCACAAGATAAACAGCTTTTCAAAAATGCTATAGGTAAGATAAAACCTATTGTGCAGGACACAATACACCCAGAAAAAAGAACCATCAAGCAGAAAACCTCACTGCAGAGTCAAAAAAAAGCAAAACAGCACGCCCAATTCTATTTCTCAGATGAATTTGAGCCAAATTTGCACTCAAAAGGACCGATGAAATATGTCCGGGAGGGAGTTGATAGTTTTGAAGCTAAAAACTTACGCCGTGGTCAATATGTGCCAGACTTAATTTTAGACCTTCACGGGCTAGATCAAATACAGGCAAAACTTGAAATTGCTGCTTTACTTTATGCGTGCCAAAAAGAACACGCTCAATGCGTTTGCATTGTACACGGGCTTGGTTCAAGAATACTTAAAAACAAAGTACCTCATTGGTTAGTACAGCACCCTGATGTAATGGCATTTCATCAAGCACCATTAGAATGGGGTGGTAATGGGGCATTATTAGTTTTGATCGAATTAAAAGATAAATATAACGCTAATTAACAAGTTTACCCGGTGAAATTAATCGCATTAATTGTCCTGTCATAAGTTTTACATCATAATTAATTTCAGCCAGACCTGCGGTTTGAAAAATAGGTGATTGCTGTCCACCGGTTAATTCTTCAACCAGATAGCTCACTAACGGCATGTGAGAAACAATTAATAGCCGATCTATTTTTTTACCCGATGAGTCAAAAGATACCCCGTCAATATAATCATGAACATTACGGGCCGAACCTGAAGGGGTAATAAAATCAACAGTCTGAGCTGGAAAAGGACTATCTAGCGTAGTTGCTAATATTTTTGCGGTTTGTTGAGCTCTTTTAAACGGGCTTACCAAAACTTGATCAAAGCAGATGGCTTTATTTTGCAGATGTTTAGCCATAGAAAGCACTTCAAGCTTCCCATGTTCCGTTAATTCCCTCTCAGCATCTGAAATACCGTAGGGACTTGCTTGACCATGACGCATAATAAAAAGTTGCATAAAGATATTTTCTACACATTCAATTATGTCTATCTAATTTATTTATTAAACACAAAAGAGGAAATTTTCGAATATAGTATATTATTAAAGAATAAACTGTAACTGTTGTTCTAAATAAATTAGAATTATGACAATTATTTCTATAGGTTTATTACCTTCTGGGGTAACTTAATATCTATATTGCTATATACTTGTACTTATAATTAATTAATTATTTTTATAATGTAGTCCTCTTACAGATTGCCGTCATAAACTTTCCACAGTTTTTATAATCTAACTAAATTTCAGGAGATCGGTTTTGAAACAAAGCCCAAATGATCTTAAAGATTATCATGCAATAGCATTGGAAAACGGTTTACGTGTGTTATTGATTCATAATCAAGAAAGTAAAAAGTCTGCTGCTGCATTAGCGGTTAATGTCGGACACTTCAGTGATCCAAAAGAACGTCAGGGCATGGCACATTTTCTTGAACATATGCTTTTTTTGGGCACTGAAAAATATCCTGATGGTAGTGAATATCAAAAATTTATCAGCCAATACGGAGGCTCTAACAACGCGTGGACCGCAACAGAGCACACCTGCTACTTTTTTGATATACATCAAAATTATTTTGAAGAAGCCTTAGACAGATTTGGTCAATTCTTTAGTGCACCTTTGTTATCAGCCGAATTTGTCCATAAAGAGCGGCAAAACATTGATGCTGAATTCAAGTTGAAGCTTAAAGACGATATTAGACGCATATACGACGTCCATAAAGAAACGATTAATCAGGCACACCCATTTTCCCAATTCTCTGTTGGCAATATCGACACGTTGGCTGATCATCCGAACACCAGCATGCAAAGTGAAATTAAGGCTTTTTTCGAAAAATATTATCGTGCCGATTACATGACACTCGCAATAGAAGGCCCACAGTCTCTAGAGCAATTATCATTATTAGCTCAGCAAAAGTTTTCCACTATAAAACCAGCGACTAAAGCTTTAGAACCCATTTCAGACCCATTATATTTACCAGAGCACCAACAAAAACTAATTCAAATACAACCAGTAAAAAATGATAAGCAAGTAATCATCAGTTTTGCTATGCCTTGTATCGATAAATATTACCGTCATAAACCTGAATCTTTGCTAGCATATTTATTAGGCCATGAAGGGCCGGGCAGCATCCTGTCATTCTTAAAAAACAAGCAGTGGGCAATGGGGTTATCGGCAGGATCTGGTATAAACGGCTCTAATTTTAAAGACTTCAACATCAGCATCCCACTCACTGAAAATGGCGAACAACATATTGATGAAATAATCGAAATTGTTTTTAGCTATATCGCATTATTGAAGCAAACTTCCTTACCTGATCATTATTATCAAGAAAAAAAATCGATTGCTGAACTTTCCTTTCTCTACCAGGAAAAAATGCAGGCACTAGAGTCTGTTTCTCAGTTAGTACTAAACATGCAGCACTACCCTATAGAAGATTATATTTTTGGCGATTACGCTATGGAAGGCATGTGTAATGACAGCATAAGTGAACTACTAAATTACCTTTTACCAACAAACATGCGCATAGTACACATCAGCCCAAAAAATGACTTTGACAAAACCAGTTTTTGGTATCAGGTTCCTTATAAAGTTACTGACATAAGTAAAGATCAACTACTTAAATGGCAAAACCTTCCTGTTTATAAAGAACTCTTTTTACCTGCGAAAAACCCTTACATTGTTCCTGATCCTAAAGTACTTGTAAGTGATGACCTTACTATAAAACCAACTCAGCCTAAGCTACTGGAACAATCTTCAGGCTACTCTTTATGGTTCAAACAGGACAGTACTTTTAAAGTTCCTAAAGGGTACATTTATATAAATATTGATTCACCCTATGCTATAGAAAGCACAGCTAACATTGGAATGACCCGGTTATTTATTGATTTATTCACGAATGCAATAATTGAAGAACACTACGATGCCGAACTAGCGGGAATTCATTATCATTTATATCCCCACCAAGGAGGCATGACCCTACAATTATCAGGTCTTAGTGAAAAACAAAACATTTTGTTATCTCATCTTTTACCTAGTTTTAAAAACCATAGTTTCGATGAGCAGAGTTTTGAATTATTCAAAAGTCAATTAATACGCAATTGGCAAAATGCTGATAAAAGCAAATCAATTTCACAACTTTTTTCTACCCTAAGCTCGGTTATGCAGCCTAAAAATCCAAGTAGTGAAAAACTGGCAATCGCTTTAGATGAAATAACATTCTCAAATTTCAACGATTTCTGCCAACAATTGTTTGCTGATATTTCAATAGAAGCGTTAATACATGGTAACTGGTGCGAAGAAGATGCTTTAAACATTAATCTGCAAATTAAAAAAACCTTCGCCATTCAAGATAACTCAGATAACAAAATTAAAATACCTGTATTAGACATAAAAGATCAAGGCGAATTATTAATTCCACTGATACTACCTGAACATGACCACGCAACCGTTCTTTATTATCCTCAACAGAAAAAAGATGTATCATCTATCGCCAAAACTATAGTGACGAGTCAATTATTGTCCCCCTTATTTTTTCAGGAAATGCGCACCGAAAAACAATACGGTTATCTGGTTGGTGTAGGCTTCGTACCAATTAACAGATTTCCTGGTATAGCATTTTACATACAATCACCACATACCGATTCTACAAAATTAGTAGATGCCATGGATGAATTTCTAAGTAATTGCCAACGACTTGTTAAGGAAATGAGCGAAGACGACTGGCAACACCTCCAACAAGGATTAGCAAGCCAACTGCAAGAGAAAGATGCTAGCTTACGTATTAAAAGTCAACGGTTTTGGGTTGCCATTTGCAATAAAGACACTACTTTTAGCCATAAAACAGAATTGATTAATGCGATATTGGCACTGACGTTGAGTGATATCAGTCTTTATATAAAAGAGTGTTTAGTTAAAACGGCAACCACAGATCGTATTACTTTAATTTCCTTCCCTAACGAAGAATTCCGAATAAAAAACAACTTGTCAGGGGAAAATATCGATGAAATAACGCAATTTTGTCAAAGAAAATACTAAAACAGCCGATAAGCTAGCTAAAGAGTTGACTTAGCTGCGACCATCATTTTTAATAGCATTTAGGGAATGAGAAAAGTGTCGCATTCCTATTTAAACTTTTAAAATTTTCCATCTGTTTTCCTATTCTAAAAGGTTGTTTGTGTGTTTTTTTCTTTTGTTCATTTTTTTCAATTTTTTATACAGTCTTTAGTAGTAAAAAAAAGTGTTAATAAAACTTTTTTTTCTTTAGTTGCTGGTCTGGTT
>JABSOJ010000191.1 GCA_013216005.1 Alteromonadaceae bacterium
CGATGGTAAATTAAAGGTCGTTGTGTCAGAATTCATTCGATGTCTCGTGTGGTTTTATTCTTTGTCTAGACAACAAGCATTTCACCACATTGAGACATCATCTTCTTTTAAATCATTAGTTTAATATTAGTTTGTTGACCAATTTGAATCCCGAAACTTAAGTAGTTAAATAGTTCTTAATAACCATTGTCAGCCGTTCTTTTTCCTCAGCAGAAATAAAACTAGCCTCAATTGCATTAAATGTAAATTGTGATATTTCTGTTTTGGTAATGTCGTGAGCTTCAGCAATAGCCATAAAATTATCGGTCATATAACCGCCGAAGTAGGCTGGATCATCGGAGTTAATTGTGACGCAGAGGCCCTCGCGAAGCAAATTCACAATATTATGCTGTTCCATTGCATCGAAAACTTTTAATTTGGTGTTGGATAACGGGCAAACGGTGAGGGGGATCCTCTTAATTGCAAGCATTGCTAATAACGTGTCGTCTTCTGAACAGGTTACACCGTGGTCAATGCGAGAAATTCCCAGTAGCTCTAATGCATCTCTGATACTTTCCGGTGGTCCTTCTTCGCCAGCATGGGCAACCGTTAAAAATCCATTATTAATCGCTTCTTTAAAAACCCTTTCAAACTTTCCTGCCGGATTACCTAGTTCTGAGGAATCCAGACCTACCGCTATAATTTTATCTTTGTGTGGTATTGCCAGTGCTAAGGTGTGAAAAGCAGCATCTTCATCTAAATGACGTAAGAAACACATGATGAGTTTATTGCTGATACCCAGCTCTTCTTTACCTTTTAGAAGTGCTTTATGAATACCGTTTATTACGGTATCAAAAGAGATCCCTCTATTTGTATGAGTTTGCGGGTCAAAAAATATTTCGGTGTGTATTACATTGTCTGCTTTGCAACGTAATAGATAAGCCCAGGTAAGATCAAAAAAGTCTTGTTCTTTAACAAGTACGTTAGCGCCCTGATAATAAATATCTAAAAATGACTGTAGATTATGGAAGTCATAAGCATCTTTGAGTTCGGCAATCGTATTAAAGGGGATCTCAATATTATTAGACTTTGCAAGCTCAAACATCAGCTCAGGTTCAAGTGTACCTTCAATGTGAATATGGAGTTCAACCTTGGGTAAAGCATGGATGAATTTTTTCATGATATCGTTCTTAATAAATTACTTTATTAAGCAATTTCCTTTTGAGTCTAAGAGAAAAGCGCAAAACGCTAATTCTTTCGTGATCAGGAATTATCGGTACCTGAAAGAAACCCCACACCATATTTTCAGGGATAGTCGCGAGATATAAATTCGCAGGACTTTCAAGTGTTAATTATTAATATTCCTCTTATTTATTATTAAGTCAAGTTTTTTTCTCGTGTTGGTTTTCTCTGTCAGGAGAATAATAATTTCTTTATAAAGTTGAATCTGAATCCCTATTGAACTGGTAAAATGACAGGTTTTTTAATGGATGTTATATTTGCTGCTGTAATTCTTTTAATTTTCACCTACTAACCCTGAGAATTCTAACTATTATTTGTTCTGGTATTTTCTTTAAATTATGCCGATGTCAATGCTGGTTATCGTTATTTACATACGTATGCATTAACAATTCCGCCTTAAAAATGGATGCATACGTATGCACCGGCATTGCGCTAAAGCTAGTATCTACTTAAGCTTGGGTACATACATAGATTCGGTGATACGAACGAATTTCGTTCAAAACAACAGAGCTGACAACATAGAAAAGGGCATGTAGATGAATCAACAACCTTGGTGGCGTGGAGCCGTTATTTATCAAATTTATCCACGTAGTTTTATGGATACCAATCAAGACGGTATCGGTGATTTAGCCGGAATTATTGAAAAACTACCCTATGTAAAAAATTTAGGTGTTGATGCGGTATGGATCTCTCCATTTTTTAAATCTCCAATGAACGATTTTGGTTATGATATAAGTGATTATCGTGCAATAGATCCAATGTTTGGCACCATGGATGACTTTGATCAATTAATGACAAACGCTAAACAATTAGATCTGAAAATTATTATTGATCAGGTGTTAAGTCATACCTCAGATCAACATGATTGGTTTTTACAAAGCCGTGAAAATAGAGATAATGATAAAGCTGACTGGTATGTTTGGGCTGAACCGAAAGAAGATGGTACAGCGCCAAATAACTGGCTGTCTATTTTCGGTGGTAGTGCCTGGCAGTGGGAACCCCGTCGTCAGCAGTATTATTTACATAATTTTTTGACTTCTCAGCCGGATCTTAATTTTCATAATGAAGATGTTCGTAAACATGTGTTAGATAATGTTGAATTTTGGTTAAAACGTGGTGTTGATGGTTTTAGACTAGATGCGATTAATTTTTGTTATCACGATAAATTACTCAGAGACAATCCAGCCAAAGCAAAAGAAGATCGTAAGGGCCGGGGATTTAGTGAAGATAATCCGTATGCTTATCAGTATCACCATTTCAATAATACTCAGCCAGAAAACCTTGCTTTTATGGAAGATATTCGTTCGTTAATGAATAAGTATCCTGGTGTGGTGGCATTGGGAGAAATTTCTTCTGAAAATTCTTTATTGTCGATGTCAGAATACACTGAAGGTGACAGACGTTTGCATATGGCTTATAGCTTTGAGTTGTTGACACAAGAATGTAGTCCCGCTTATATACGTAATACTGTTGAAGAGTTAGAAAGTATTTTAACTGATGGCTGGCCTTGTTGGGCAATCGGTAATCACGATGTTACACGGGTTGCAACGCGCTGGGGTAAAGGTTGCAAGAAGCAACGTGCAAAAATGTTCAATGCGATGTTACTGACATTAAAGGGGAGTGTCTGCAGTTATCAAGGTGAAGAACTCGGTCTCGAAGAAGCTGATGTTGCCTTTGAAGACTTACAAGATCCATATGGCATTACGTTTTGGCCAAAGTTTAAAGGTCGGGATGGTTGCAGAACACCAATGCCATGGAACAATGAACAGAACCATGCAGGTTTCTCATCAAATGATAAAAGTTGGTTGCCTGTAAGTGACCATCAAAAAGGTCAGTCTGTTAATACACAAGCGTGTGATAATAATTCTGTACTGAATGCCTATAAAGCATTTATACAATGGCGTAAAACCCAACCAGCCTTGATTTATGGTGATATAGAGTTTCTTGAGTGTGATGATAATGTACTGACGTTCGTTCGGAGTTACGAAGGCAAGAAGATATTGGCTTGCTTTAATTTTTCAGAACAGGCAATTGATTTTACTTTACCTGAATATACTTTACCTGAATTTAATTCAATTAAGTTGATCAATGGATTAGGTTTTGAGGAAGTGAGTCTTAATCAAAATCAAGTTACTCTATCTGGTAACCAAGCTTTGTTGGCTGAAATAAATAGTTAGTTGAAATAACAACCTACTAATAGTGGATAAATATTCACCATTAGTGAATAACTGCCAAGGTTATTCGTCGTATAAATCATACTGTTTATCGAAAAACGATTTTTTTGTTTATTATTTCACAACCAAGAAAGGGGTTTTGACTAATTTTTTGTCAGATTATATTGTATACAAGAGGTTAACTAAAAAATAATTGAAATAATTTGAACTTTTTTAAATGTGAATTTATCATCGAAACTGATGATATTTGGGCTATGTGGTTACGAAGTTTTTCGCAGGTTACCATATTTTTAAACCCAAGAGAACCTTTGTTGAACAAAGGCTTACCTTCTTTAAGTGCTGTTTTTGTAACTTTACCTGTTTTCGTAATTACTTTTGGTTATAAAAGATTTATTTTGAGGTAACCAATTAAATACTCAATATTACCTACTTGTAAACCTTCAAGTGCTGTTCTATAAAGGTTAGCGATTACATTGTTTTTCATTTGTAAAAAAAACATAAGTGAACAAACAAAAATGCATAATTACAAAAATTTGACTATAGAGTCAGAATAAAAATCAGGAAGGAAATAACATGTCTATTAAATTTCGTACCGGAACGTTAGCCCTAGCTGTGGGATTAGCTTTGGGTACTGCCCCAGTGTTTGCAGCTGAAAATGATACTGCAGCTAAAGAAAGAGCAATTGAAAAAATTGCGGTTGTCGGTACTCGTTCAACCCCTCGTTCAATTGCCGAATCTCCAGTGCCAATTGATATTATTGGTGGTAATGAATTAGGTAAGAATGCATCAAGTGATATGCTCGATATGTTAGTTGGGGCTATTCCTTCGTTTAACGTACGTGCACAACCTATCAGTGATGCTGCGTCTTTGATCCGTCCGGTTAATTTACGTGGTTTATCCTCAGACAGTACTTTGGTACTAGTCAATGGCAAACGTCGTCACCGCGCATCTGTTATTGCCTTTCAAGGCGGTGGTGTAAACGACGGTGCTCAAGGTCCTGATATTTCAGTTATCCCAAGTGTTGCGTTAAAGCAAGTAGAAGTATTGCGTGATGGTGCCGCAGCCCAGTATGGCTCAGATGCTATTGCTGGTGTAATGAACTTTGTCTTAAAAAATGATTCTGAAGGTGGTTCATTTTCAGTCAGACAAGGTGAATACATGGAAGGTGATGGAGCATCAACCATTGTTGACGGTAATATTGGTATGCCGTTTACTCAAGACGGTTTCGTTAACTTGAGTTTTCAATATAAAAATGCTGATGCAACAAGCCGTAGTGTTCAACGTCCGGATGCTCAAGGGTTGATTGACGCTGAAAATGTATTTGTCGGTGATCCTGCACAAATTTGGGGTAACCCTGAAATTAAAGATGATATTACACTTTTTGGTAATGTCGGTTTAGATTTAGGCGATGATAAAGAATTTTATTTGTTTGGTAACTATTCTGAGCGTGACGTAACGGGTGGTTTCTACTACCGTAATCCACATAACCGTGGCAATGTTTATTCTCTTGACGGTGGTGACACTTTACTTGTTGGTGATCTTGATGGCTTAGGTCAAGGTTCTGAATGTGCTGAAGTACCTGCAAATGTTCCTAATGTATTAAATACTACTAAATATTTGTCTATGGTTAATGATCCTAACTGTATTTCAATGAACCAGATATTCCCTGGTGGTTATACGCCTGCATTTGGTGGCAATATTACCGATACATCACTGACTATTGGTACAAAAGGTGATATTAAATCAGGTGTTTTAGCTGACTGGAGTTTTGATTTAAGTGGTTCAGTAGGTCGTAACGAATCATCTTTTAACTTAAAAAATTCTTTGAACCCTTCAATGGGTCTTGATAGCCCGACAGAATTTAAAACGGGTAAATACATTCAGTTAGAAAAAACCTTTAACTTCGATTTAGTGCGTAGCATTGATTTAGGGTTGGCTGAAGATTTAAACTTTGCAGCAGGTGTTGAGTGGCGTGAAGAAAGCTTCCAAATTGTTGCTGGTGAAGAAGCATCCTGGAAGGCTGGTCCGTTAGCAGATCAAGGTTTCAACATTGGTTCTCATGGTTTTAAAGGTTTTGGTCCAGAATCTCAGGGCACAAATTCTCGTCGTAATATTGCTGCTTATATTGACGTTGAAGCATACTTATCGGAAGATTTCCTGATAGGCGGCGCTTTACGTTATGAAGATTTTACCTCGTTCGGCTCAACGGCAAACTATAAACTAACGGCTCAATATACCGTTAGTGATGAAGTTTCATTTCGTGCTTCTCACAGTACAGGTTTTAGAGCGCCAACAGTTGGTCAGGCTAACGTAGTTAATACGCAAACTTCAATTGTTAATGGTGATTTGATCCAGACATTCTTGGCTCCACCTACTAATGCGTTATCAGCTTTTTATGGCGGTAAAGAATTAGATCCGGAAGAATCGGTAAGTTACGCTTTTGGTGGTGTATATAAAAGTGGTGATTTCTTCATGACGGTAGATTACTACAATATTGAAGTAACAGACCGTATTGCTCAATCAAGTCAAATCTCAGTAGAACCTGAAGATTATGCTGCACTTGAAGCCAAAGGTGTGTCTAATCCTAACTTAATTTCAAAAGTAACATATTTTGCCAATGATTTTGATACCACCACACAAGGTGTCGATGTTGTTGCTAACTATTCTATGGATTTGTTTGAAGGTTCTACTGCATTAAGTTTAGCGTATAACTGGAATGAAACGTCTGTTGATAGGTTTGATCCAGAGACTACTGATTTAGGTAAAGTACGTCGTCTTGAAAAAGGTATGCCTTCGCATCGTGGAACATTTACTGTTGCGCAAACGTGGGATGATGTAAGCATGTTTATCCGTGCTAACTATTTTGGTGAGTACTATGCGACGCATGCTGATGATACATCTGCATGGGGTTCTGAGACTGCGGGTTCTGCCTTCACACTTGATGCTGAAATAAGCTATTTCTACAGTGATACATTAACTTTATCAGCGGGTGCTAATAACCTGCTTGATCAAGAAGCAGAGAAGCTTAAAGAAACAGGTGGTTACGTACACGGTGAACTTGGTGCTGTATATTTTGAAAGTGGTCCATTTGATTACAATGGTGGTTACTACTACGTAAAAGCAACTTATAACTTTTAAGTTGAATTTGAGGTTAATGTTGAGGCTGATTTTGAAGAAAAAGTTAGCTTAATTTAACCGTTAATCTTAAGATAAATAAAAACCACATCATTTGATGTGGTTTTTTAATACCTGTCGTACTGCCTGTTAATTTATGTTATATCAGTTGCTTATGCTAATTGCTAATCGAGAAAAAAGGGAAAAAAAATGAAACAATCGATTGTTCATATCGCCATCGTGGTTAAAGATTATGATGAAGCGATAGATTTTTATGTTAACAAGTTAAAAATTTGACTTAATTGAAGATATTTATCAACCAGAGCAAGATAAGCGATGGGTAGTTGTCTCACCACCGGGATCAAAAGGTGTAACATTATTATTGGCTCGCGCATCAAAACCAGAACAGCATGATTTTATCGGGAATCAGGCAGGTGGTAGAGTCTTTTTGTTTTTGAATACCGATGATTTTTGGCGGGATTATAATAGAATGCTGTCTGAAGGTATTAAATTTGTCAGACCTCCACAGGAACAAGATTATGGAACCGTTGCTGTATTTGAAGATTTATACGGTAATTTATGGGATTTACTGCAATTGAAAGAAGATCATCCTATCGCTATCAGGAACAAATAATGTTACGGCTTGAAGTTGATAAAATTTCATATTTAGTCGCTCGAATTTGACACTTAATGAAACAAAGACTCAATTTAGAACGCTTGTCGTTAACTATTTAACTGTTTACAATTCATGAATAGATAAAAAATAATGCGAAGGATATTCATGGAAATTAATTATCGAACACTTACTCTTTTTTTAGTGACAATGTCTGCTGGAATGAGCCAGGCTTATGAAATACCTGCCTTTAATAAAGGAGCGTTGCAAAATAAAGCACAAATAAATAAAAATATTCTCAAACCTTATTTATCCGCTCAGTGCAAAAAACCATCGCCCGTTGTTGATATCTGGTCACTTGAACCACTTCTGGTTAAAAAAGGGCTAATAAAAAAGTTAATGAGCAAAAAACAGAAGCGGGCTGTTTTACAAGCGTATATTAACAATAAGAATGCACAGTTCAAAAAGTGTATTAAGAGTAATAGGCAAGTAACCGGGACCGTTAAAGGATTTTCAAGAAAGTGTGAAAAGCCAGTAATGATACTTGATGAACTCAAACTTGAAGCTTTGTTAATTAAGCGTAATCAAATAGACAAATCTATGGATAAAGCGCAAAGGCAAAAAGTATTACTAACGTATAAAAATAAAAAAATGCGCAATATAGATTATGCATGTTGAGTTCCGGTAACGGATAAATATTATCCTTCAGGAGCTTTTTTTTGTGATGAAAAAAGGGACACTGATCAAATTCAAGGCATTACGGTTCACAATTCATAGCTATCCTGCAGTTCAATCTTGATTGAACTGTTCTATAAAACTGATTAAGTTTTGTTGTTTAGTGAATGGTTACCGAAGGCGGAAAACCCAACATTGTAAGCCAATCATCAACGGGATTACCTGTTAACACTTGATAGGCTGATGTACCTTTGTGTTTACCGCTGCGACGAGTACGTAAGTTATGCCAAGCTTTAAACAACTCCAGAAAACCTTGGCTTACGCCTTTTATAACAGGAAGTGTAACATCTTGAGTCTACACTGGAATTAATCGAGTATTATAGTGGCGAGTTTAATATCACCGTCTTCCATTTATTGTCCCAATCTTTACTATGGATCTTAG
>JABSOJ010000192.1 GCA_013216005.1 Alteromonadaceae bacterium
GATTTTTCAAAAGACATTAAAAATTTGTAAATCAATGAATTACCGTAGTAACAACAGAGTGAAGGAACAGAGCTTTAAATACACAGCTGGTTCGCGATAGGTGATTTTTATAACTTATACTAACATTTGAGTTATAATAATTTCGTAGCCTGCCAATATTGATTATTGATTATGAGAGAGTATTTTTTACTCTCCCACAATTACCAACCAACTACGAATTAAAACCTACTCAACCGTAACACTTTTAGCCAAATTCCTGGGCTGATCAACATCAGTACCTTTAATAATGGCAACATAATAAGAAAGCAATTGAAGGGGTAGGGTGTACACAATAGGGGCGATCAGTTCGTCACAGACAGGTACTTCGATCACTTTCATTGTTTCGTCGCTGGAAAAATTAGCATTTGAATCAGCGAATACGTACATTAAGCCACCACGGGCACGTACTTCTTCAACGTTGGATTTTAATTTTTCGATGAGATCATTTTGTGGTGCGACGACAATTACTGGCATTTCGGCATCAATCAGTGCTAATGGGCCATGTTTTAGTTCACCTGCAGCATAGGCTTCTGCGTGAATATATGAAATTTCTTTAAGCTTTAATGCACCTTCCATCGCAATAGGGTATTGATCTCCACGACCAAGAAATAATGCATGATTTTTATCTGCAAAATCTTCTGCAAGGGCTTCAATAGAAGGGGCTAGTGCTAAGACTTCATCTAATTTGCTTGGTAATGCCATTAATGATTGTGCGATTTCAGTTTGTTTTTCAACTGTCATACCATGATGTTGACCAATCGCTAATGTCATCATCATCAGCCCTACAAGTTGTGTAGTAAAAGCTTTGGTTGATGCCACGCCAATTTCTACGCCTGCTTTGGTCATAAAAGCTAAATCAGATTCCCGTACCAGCGAAGATCCAGCCACATTACAAATAACTAAACTGGCTTTATAGCCCAACTCTTTTGCTAATCGTAAAGCTGCTAAAGTATCTGCGGTTTCACCCGATTGAGAAATAGTCACTATCATCGCGTTTTTAGGTACGTGAGACTTTCTGTATCTAAATTCAGAGGCTATTTCAATATTACAAGAAACCCCGGCTAAGGCTTCTAACCAATAACGGGCGACCATACCGGAGTGGTAACTGGTGCCACAAGCAATTATTTGTACATGGTCAATTTCTTTGAAAATGTCGTCTGCACCTTCGCCAAAAGTATTTACGTCTAATACATTATTGATTAAACGACCTTCTAAAGTATTACGGACGGCTGTTGGTTGCTCGTAAGTTTCTTTGAGCATATAGTGACGGTATTCACCTTTATCACCAGCGTCATTAGTGGCTTCTGTTTCTTTTATTTCACGTTTAACCGCATGACCGTCTTTATCTATTACATTGACTTCAAAACGGGTGACTTCGGCAACATCACCTTCTTCAAGGAATGAAAAGCGGCGTGTTACCGGCAATAACGCCATCATATCTGAGGCAATAAAATTTTCACCTAAACCATAACCAATCACCAACGGACTACCAGAGCGCGCAACCACCATACGATCTTTATCTTTAGCGTCCATAACCACCGTACCGTAGGCGCCATGCAGTTTTTTTACCGCTTTTTGTACGGCTTCCAGTAAATATTCACTTGTTTTGAATTCCAGATGAATAAGATGAGTCATTACCTCTGTATCTGTTTGAGATACAAAGTTATAACCTTGATCTTGCAGATAAGTACGTAATTCATCATGATTTTCAATAATACCATTGTGAACGACAACTATTTCACCATTCGATATATGCGGGTGAGCATTTACTTCACTTGGAGCTCCGTGTGTTGCCCATCTTGTGTGCGCGATACCTGTACCACCAATTAATGGTTCATGACTTACTGCATCAACTAATTCCTGAACTTTTCCTAAACGGCGAACGCGTGATAACTTATTGTTTGTATCAACAATTGCAATACCAGCTGAATCATATCCTCTGTATTCAAGTCTCTTTAGTCCTTCAAGCAAAATATCGGCAACATCCCGTTGAGCTACTGCACCTACAATTCCACACATAATAATTATCCTTTAATCTGAACCTTTATTTAGTAAAACTAGTATTATTTATTAATTTTACACTTGTATATTCGTCAATCATTGGCAATTAAAAAATTTATACCTTGTTCTATTAGTTCATTTTTAGCGTTAGCCGAAATATCACTATCAGTTATTAACGTATGAATTTTTTGCCAGGGTATTTCAAGATTTGGTATCTTTCGACCTATTTTTTCTGATTCGACCATAACAATGACTTCTCTGGAAACCTCTGCCATTACCTGACTAAGCCCAATGAGCTCATTAAAGGTTGTTGTGCCACGATTTATATCAATACCGTCTGCGCCGATAAATAACTGATCAAAATCATAACTACGTAATACTTGCTCGGCTACCTGCCCCTGAAAAGCTTCTGAATGGGGATCCCAGGTTCCACCTGTCATTAATAATACAGGCTCATTCTCTAATGCTTGAATTTCATTAGCGATTGATAATGAATTTGTCATAACAAGCAAACCCTCTATTTTATCAAGCTCACTAACCAAAGCAGAGGTTGTTCTGCCACTGTCGATTATAATTCTATTATGATCACGAATTAGCCCTGCGGCAGTTTTTGCAATTGCTAACTTTCGCTTCGAAACAACTTCACTTTTAGATTCAGTTATTTCTCTTGGTAGCGAAATTGCCCCTCCAAGACGTCTTAACAAAAGACCATTGCTTTCCAGTGCAGCAAGATCCTTACGAATAGTCACTTCTGATGTGCTAAATTGTTGAGATAATTGATCAACACTCACCTGACCTGAACGGTTAAGCTCATTAACAATAGTATGACGACGTTGTTGAGTGTTTCTTTTAGACATTCGTTTTAAGCAACTTATTATTTATTATTCAAAACTTATTCACTGATTTATATTTCGACTTGAAACTTAAGCTATTAAAACAAAAGTTAGTTTTAATGGCAAATTATATTTTCATTTGCTTTTATCTGAAAGCAACATAATAAAAAACGAAATACAGCACAATCGATTCTATACGCAATTTTCTATACGTAATTAATATTAACTTACTTTTTAAAACTCTCAAGTTTCCTGCTTAGTTTCTATAAAGCGTTAACCCGTAATTCACTTCTTATTAAAAAAAGCGCTAATTAAGCGCTTTTCTAAAAATTAAAAGGCAGTTTTCTACTATTTTTTGTTGGTCTTTTCCAACCTGGAATATTACGTTGATTACCTCTGGCAATAGCCAAAGCACCTGCTTCAACATCTTTTGCGATAACAGATCCTGCGCCAACCGTTGCATTTGCTCCAATACTGACAGGAGCCACCAATGAACTGTTAGAGCCAATAAAAGCACCATCATCAATAATAGTTTTAAACTTATTTACGCCGTCGTAGTTACAGGTAATAGTTCCTGCACCAATATTAACTTTTACACCTATTTCTGTATCACCTAAATAAGATAAATGACCAGCTTTAGCACCTTCACCCATTACCGTTTTCTTTGTTTCGACAAAATTACCAATATGAGAATTGGTATGCATTATGGTACCGGGACGAATTCTGGCAAATGGCCCTAACGAACACTTGTCACCGATCACTGCATCTTCAACAATAGTGTTAGGTTTCACTTCACTGTTTTCACCAATTTTACAGTTTTTCAAAATACTATTTGCGCCAATTTTAACGCCATTGCCCAGTTCAACTTTACCTTCAAAAATGCAATTAACGTCTATTACAACTTCTTCACCTACACTAACCTCACCACGAATATCGATACGGGAAGGATCACGAAGTGTAGCACCAGCTAACATTAAGTTTTCTGCCTGTCTGGCTTGGTAAGCACGCTCTAAACCTGCGAGTTGTACTCTGTTATTAGCGCCTTCAACTTCTATTTCAGTTTCAGGGTGCGCAGTAGCTATTTCTTTACCTTCCTGATGAGCCGTTGCAATAATATCTGTTAAGTAATATTCCCCTTGTGCATTATCGTCTGAAAGCATACTTAACCACCGTTTAAGATCGCCGCCATTAGCTAATAATATTCCGGTATTGGCTTCGTTAATTTTTAACTGTTCTGACGTTGCATCTTTTTGTTCAATAATGCCAACCACGGTGTCATTTTCCCTGACAATACGTCCATAACCAGTAGGATCAGCCAAGTGAACGGTTAATAGTGCCATGCCATTGTCAGGCTTAGCTGCTAACAAATTTTCTAACGTTGAAACTTTAGTCAATGGAACATCACCATAAAGTACTAAAACATCTTCATCGTCTTTAACAAAAGGTGATGCTTGATCAACCGCATGACCTGTACCTAATTGCTGCTCTTGCTGTACAAAAGTTAAATCGTCACCGGTAATTTGTGCTTTTAATACTTCTCCACCAAAGCCATAAACTAAATAAATATTTTTGGCATTTAATTGGCGAGCGCTATCAATAACATGACTAACCATTGGCTTATCTGCAATAGGATGAAGCACTTTAGGTAATGATGAGCGCATACGGGTACCTTTACCCGCGGCAAGAATAATGACTGAAAGAGACATGTTTTATCCATAAGATGTGAAGTTAGCTTTATTGTAGCTTTATTATGAGTCGATAATAAAGTCATGCGGTTGAAAATAAACTTTTTGTGTTTATTTAGGTGTTAAATTTGATAAATATTGATCTAGTTGGTTTTGTTTTTTAAAGATGAACACTTGCTTATTTTTAGTCATCCCACTATTTAACAGCTTAAGGTACTTCCTTTTATTGGCATGGTAAGTTTTTAACACCCACAGAAGTATAGATTCTTTACTTAAAAATGAATGCCTGAAGGTTTCCACATTACCGGCAAACAGTTTTTGTCTGGTTGAAGCTCGAACAAAACACCGAACCAATGCCCGATAAAATATCAGGGTAAATGGATAGTTTAACCAAATAATAGTATCTGCTTTATCCCAGAGTATATCCCGACTTGCACTGTAATTGCCCGAAACAACCCAGGAGTCACCCGACGTTTTACTGTCAACTAATCGACAAAATTCAGTATCTTCGCGTTCTTGCCAGTTTGGTAACCAATGTAATTCATCAAGTTCAATATGATCAAACTTTAATATTTTCGATAGTTTAACAGCAAGGGTAGATTTTCCACTACAGCTAGTACCTATTATTACAATTTTTTTCATGGTACTCCTGTACTCTATATTTAAGAAAAAATTCAACAAAAAAATTCAACAAAAAATATTCAGCCAAAAAAAAACGACACATACTTTAAAAGTAGTGTCGCTTTATATTCACTAAAACTTAGTGTTTTAAATTATTGCTGGTGTCGTTAAACTTTCTTTTTAGTCGCTTGAATTACGCGTAGTTGCGCAGTCACACGAGCTAATTCAGCAGCAACTTCTGCAAAATTAACATCATCGCCATGAGCGTTCATATGTTCTTCAGCACGTTGCTTAGCTTCTAATACTGCTTGTTCTTCCAAATCGTCAGCACGTACAACAACATCTGCCAATACAGTAACATTATTTGGTTGAACTTCTAACATGCCGCCAGAAAGATAAAGAACTTCTACCTCTCCGCCATATTTTACAATACGAGCCATACCAGGTTTTAGTGAGGTCAACAAAGGTGCATGACCAGGCATAATACCTAATTCACCTTCGCTACCAGTGATCTGTAATGATTCAATACGACCAGAGAATATTTCCTCTTCAGCACTTACTACATTAAGATTTACAGTCATTGCTGACATTTCGACCTCCTAATACTCTTCACGAACATATTTTATTTAATTGTCTGCATTATCAACCACTATTATCTATAACTTTAAACTAAGCTACAGACTAAATGGCTGAAATGCTCAACATTACTTAAAACCCGTTCGTTCCAAGTAGTAACGGTTAATTTAGACTTCTAGTAAAAATTAACCTGTTACCAACGTTGATTACATGTTTTTAGCTTTTTCAGCTGCTTCATCGATAGAACCAACCATGTAAAAAGCTTGCTCAGGTAGATCATCAAATTCACCCGCTAAAATGCCTTTAAAGCCAGCAATGGTGTCTTTTAATGATACATACTTACCCGGAGAACCAGTAAATACTTCAGCAACGAAGAACGGCTGAGATAAGAAACGCTGAATCTTACGAGCACGAAAAACGGTTTGCTTATCTTCTTCAGAAAGCTCGTCCATACCCAAAATTGCGATGATATCTTTAAGTTCTTTGTAACGTTGTAATACGTTTTGTACACCACGTGCTATATCGTAATGCTCGTTACCAACCACTAATGGATCAAGTTGACGAGAAGTAGAATCTAGCGGATCTATTGCTGGGTAAATACCTAATTCAGCAATTGAACGTGAAAGTACTACAGTTGCATCTAAGTGAGCAAAGGTAGTTGCAGGACTTGGATCGGTCAAATCATCCGCTGGTACGTATACCGCTTGAATTGAAGTGATTGAACCTTTCTTAGTTGAGGTAATACGTTCTTGTAATACACCCATTTCTTCTGCAAGTGTTGGTTGATAACCAACCGCTGAAGGCATACGACCTAACAATGCAGATACTTCAGTACCCGCTAAGGTGTAACGGTATATATTATCAACAAAGAATAATACGTCACGACCTTCATCACGGAATTTTTCCGCCATGGTTAAACCAGTCATAGCAACACGTAAACGGTTTCCTGGAGGCTCGTTCATTTGACCGTAAACCAACGATACTTTATCAAGTACGTTAGAGTCGTTCATTTCGTGATAGAAATCGTTACCTTCACGTGTACGTTCACCAACACCAGCAAATACTGAGTAACCGCTATGCTCGATAGCGATGTTACGGATAAGTTCCATCATGTTAACGGTCTTACCAACACCAGCACCACCAAATAAACCAACTTTACCACCCTTAGCGAATGGACAAATCAAGTCGATTACTTTGATACCTGTTTCTAACAATTCTTCAGAAATTGATTGTTCTATGTAAGCTGGCGCTTCACGGTGAATAGACCAACGATCTTTTTCACCAATAGGACCTGCTTCATCAATAGGCTCACCCAAGACGTTCATGATGCGACCTAAAGTCTCAACACCAACAGGAACTTGAATAGATTCGCCTGTATTTACTACATTCAGACCACGCTGTAAACCGTCAGATGTACCCATAGCAATTGTACGTACAACTCCGCCACCTAGCTGTTGTTGTACTTCAAGTACTAAACCTTCCAACTGGCCTTCAGTTATAGTTAATGCGTGATATACCTGAGGTACGGCATCTTGTGGAAATTCTACATCCACAACTGCGCCAATTATTTGGACGACTTTACCTGTACTCATGTTTATTCCTCAAATTTTATATTTAACGAAAACTTAATTTCTACCGTTATACCGCGGAAGCGCCTGCAACAATTTCACCTAATTCCTGGGTGATACTTGCTTGACGTGCCTTGTTGTATATCAATTGTAAATCATCAATTAAGTCGCTGGCATTATCGGTTGCAGATTTCATTGCAACCATACGTGCGGCTTGTTCACTGGCAAGGTTTTCTACCACGCCTTGATATACTTGAGATTCAACATAACGAACGAGTAATTGCTCAAGCATAGCTTGTGCATCTGGTTCATAAATGTAATCCCAACGATGTTTTATTTCTTCATCGTCTGACTTAGGTAACGGTAAAAGTTGATCGATTGTTGGTTCTTGCGTCATGGTATTAACAAATTTATTGTAAACAATAAATAATCTGTCAATTGCACCACTGTCATAGGCATCTAACATAACTTTCACACTACCGATTAAATCAGTAAGTGAAGGTCTGTCGCCTAAACCAGAAACCTGTGCAGTTACATTAGCGCCCATATTATTGAAAAAGGAAGTAGCTTTTGAACCTACTACCGCAAAATCAACTTCTATTTCTTGCTCCTGCCATTTAGCAGAATTCGCTAATACTTGTTTAAACAAATTAATGTTTAAACCACCACACAAACCACGGTCTGTTGACACTACAATGTAACCAACACGCTTGATTTCACGCTCTTCCATATAAGGATGGCGATATTCTAACCTACCAAGCGCGATATGACCGATCACGTTTCGTATATTCTCAGCGTATGGACGAGAAGCAGCCATGCCTTCCTGCGCTTTGCGCATTTTACTGGCTGCTACCATTTCCATAGCACTAG
>JABSOJ010000193.1 GCA_013216005.1 Alteromonadaceae bacterium
TTATTAACAAAAGCTTACCTAATAAAAGATTTAATGTGTTTTGAAACTTCATCAGCACCTTGACCCATTAAAATTGAAAAATGATCTCCAGCTGCATAGCGTTGTATTATTTTTCCTGAACACCACTTTTTAAGTGTTTTTACATTATTTAACTCATCATTTTTAATACTGGAATCATTAGCGTAAGTAATTATCAAATCTCCATCAAATACATTTGAAGGGATATAATTTTTAGCATAATCACTCATAATGTTGGCAACTTGATGAATACGTTTTTTTAGCAATTCTTCATCCATCTGATTTAATAATTCTTGGATCCGTCTATCTCCCTCACCTTGTTTGATAGACTCAAGTAGAACAGCTTCTTCTTCCTGCATTTTAGAATTTAATATTTCTTGGGTTTCATCAGACTGTTTAACTTCTAACTTACGCACTAAAATGACATCTATAAAAACTAAAAAAACTTTTTGCTTTATTTTACGCAACTGTAATGCCATCTCAAAAGCAATTTGTCCGCCAGCAGAGTGTCCAACTAAATAATATGGCCCTGCTGGTTGAATTTTTCGTATCTGAATTAAAAATTCAGTCGCAGCTTCCACAACCGAAGCATGGGGAGTTAATGAGTCTACAATTCCATGATGGTTAATAGCCTTTATATTAAAACTATCCTTAGTAGCACGCGCTAAATCGGTAAAAGCTAAACCTATGCCACCAACTCCAGGAATACAATAGAGCGTCTTGAGCTGTTCATTTTGATTTGACAAATGTATTATCGATTTTTCTCTATTTTCTACACCACCTAAACAATCGATAAATTTACCTAAATCTTGAATTGTTGACCGTTTAAAAATTGATGAAGTTTCGATAGTCTTATTTAGGTATTTTTTAATTTGTATCATCATTTTCATGATCAAGATGGAATGACCACCCAACTCAAAGAAGTTATCGGTGATACCGACCTGCTCAAGACCTAACACTTCCTGCCATATTGTACACAATACTTTTTCGGTATCACTGGTCGGTGCTACATAGACCGCTTGTTGCAATGACATATCTGGCGCAGGCAAGGCTTTACGGTCAATCTTACCATTAGGCGTTAAGGGTAATTTATCTAGCATAACAAAAGCTGACGGCACCATGTAATCAGGTAAATATTGATGAAGGCCTTGTCGTAACTGCTCGATAAACGCATGGCGCAAGTGATGACTATTTTTATCTGCATCTATGATTTCCCCCTCCTTATCGATGACCACATAGGCTACTAATGATTTATCCCCTGAGCTTATTTCTCTTGCGACAACTACCGTATCGGTCACCTCATCAAAAGCACTTAATGATGACTCAATCTCGCCAAGTTCTATTCTAAAACCCCGGATTTTAACTTGATTATCGAGTCGACCCATAAATTCGATATTACCATCAGGTAAATAACGACATAAATCGCCAGTTTTATATAAACGCATACTGCTTGCGGTATTATTTTTATCATAGAAAGGATTCTGGATGAATTTTTCGACCGTTAGCGTGGGTTGATTCAGATAGCCTCGCGCCAGACCCATTCCTCCGATATAAAGCTCCCCTGCAACGCCTATCGGAGATAAATTATTACCTTCAGAAATAACATAGCATTGCGTATTATCTATCGGTTTACCAATAATAACCGAATTAACGTCTTCTATTTTTGCCATTAACGACCAAACACAGGTTTCTGTTGGGCCATACATATTCCAAAGTGTGACATAATTTCGTTTGATTAGACGATTACTAAGCTCCTGACTTAATGCCTCTCCACCACATAATATCTGTATTGACCTTGTTGTTTGCCACTCACTATCATCTAACATTTTCCATGTTGAGGGTGTAGCTTGCATGATGGAGATATTATGTTTATCCATTAATCCATACAATTCATCTGGGTTAGCCGTATCATTCTTTGAAGCAATAATCAGACGACTGCCACTAACAAGTGGAAAGTAAAGCTCAAGGGTATGTATATCAAAAGACAACGAAGTAACAGCTAACAAACTATCTTGTGCTGCTATAGAAAATGTAGCCGACATGCTTGAGATGAAATTACTTAGTTCGCTATGCTCAATCATCACCCCTTTCGGGAGACCTGTACTGCCTGATGTGTAAATTACATAGGCTAAATGATGATCAGCCAATCTTAATTCATCGGGGTTAATATTACTGGTTGAATACTGAGCAAGTTTATCAAGTATCAGCTCATCATTAATATACACGGCTTGTTCTGTTGTCACCGGAACTTTATCCGCTAACTGACGTTGTGTTAACACCATATCAAGCCTGGCATCCTCAATAATATATTCAAGACGCGCTTGAGGATAATCCGGATCAAGTGGCACATAAGCACCGCCCGCTTTTAATATCCCCATTAAACCAATCACCATATCAAACGAGCGTTCAACACACAGACCCATTAACGTATCAGGCTTAACTCCTTTATCGATCAAATAATACGCTAACTGATTTGCCTTAGCGTTTAATTCGCTATAAGTAAGCTGCTCATCCTCAAAAACTACCGCTATTGCATTCGGTGTCTTTTCTGCCTGCTCCTCAAATAACTCATGAATACATTTATTTATCGGGTAATCAACAGCAGTATCATTCCATTGCACTAACTGTTGATCTCTTTGTGCTTCACTGAGTATCTCAACGTTAAAAACGCTCTCAGTTGGATTTTTTACTAACGAGTCAAGGATAATTTCAAAGTTCCCCGCCAGTCGTTCAATGCTTTGTGCCTCAAATAAATCCGTATTATATTCCCAATCAAGCAATAACCCGTCTTCACTTTCGGATACGTTAAGTGTTAAATCATATTTAGCAACACGCATCCCCCCCTCAATAGAACTTAACTCAAGATCTGGAAGCGTTAAAGTACTACTTTCATTATTTTGTAGTACCAACATCACCTGAAATAACGGACTGTGACTTAAGCTACGGGCAGGTTGAAGTTTTTCAACCAAGGCTTCAAACGGTGCTTGTTGATGTGCATAGGCATCCAATAACATTTTTTTACTTTGCTCAAGCAAGCCACTAAAACTGGGGTTATCCGATAGGTCACACCTGAGTACCGGGGTGTTAACAAAGAAACCAATCAAATTAGCCACTTCTGCTTGTTCACGGTTAGCAATCGGGCTACCAACTACAATATCGGTTTCATTACTGTAACGTGACAATAAAACAGAGAAGGCGGCATGAAGCCCCATGAACAACGTAGCACCACTTGATAGGCACATGTTTTTTAGTTGCTGGCTGGTCTCTGTGCTAAGTTGGCTTAGGTGAGTAGCACCCGCAAAGGTTTGGGTTGCAGGACGTATTTTATCAAGCGGTAAACTATGAACTACGGGTAAATTCGCTAATTGCTCTGTCCAATAACCAAGATGTTCATCCAACACTTCCCCTTGCAGCCAGTTACGTTGCCAGTAGGCGTAATCTGCGTATTGAATAGCTAATGGGGCTAACGGGTGATCCAGACCCTGAGCATAGGCAGTGTATAAGGTACTCAACTCATTAATGAGAATGTTTATTGACCAGCCATCACAGGCAATATGATGTATGGTGATCAGGAGCACATGCTCAGTATCGGATAATTTAATCAGCTGAGCACGCAACATAACATCAGAGCTTAAGTCAAAGGTTTTCCTCGCCTCTAAACCAACTTGCTCAGCTAACTCAAACGTTCGCACACTTTGCGCTAATGAAGATAAATCCGTCACAGGTAAATCTAGCGTTAACGCACTAAGTGGCTGGATAATTTGCACTGGTTGTCCGTCAACCCCCTCAACAAAATGGGTCCGTAAACTCTCATGCCGCTCAATAATGGTCGTTAATGCTTGCATTAATGCCTGCCTGTTTAAATCACCCGTAAGCTTGAAGCTGCCCGGCATATTGTAATGCGCACTATCTCCCGTTATTTTATCGAGTAACCATAAACGCTGTTGAGCATAAGAAGGAGGTAAAACCGCTTCGCGTGAAACAACAGTTAATGCCGGTTGACTCTGCCCTTTTTCTAACGGTGCATTTTGTAACAATAGTAGCTCAGAGGATAAACCACTCACGGTAGGCTGATTAAAGAGTGATTTTAATGCTAACGTCACGTCAAATTTTTGATTAATGTTGGCAATAAGACGCATCGCCAATAACGAATGACCACCCAACTCAAAGAAGTTATCGGTGAGTCCGACCTGCTCAAGACCTAATACAGTTTGCCATATTTCACACAAGACTTTTTCGGTTGCTGTATCTGGTGCAACATACACCGCTTGCTGCAATGACATATCGGGCGTAGGCAAGGCTTTACGATCAATTTTGCCATTAGGCGATAACGGTAATTTATCTAACACAACAAAGCCAGAGGGTACCATGTAATCAGGTAAAGATTGATTAAGGCCTTGTCGTAACCGCTCGATAAATGTATGGCGCAACTGAATGCTATTTTCATCATCACCCGTGAATTCACCCACGTTATCAGTAACCACATAAGCCACTAATGATTTATCCCCTGAGTTGGTTTCTCTTGCGACAACTACCACATCATTTACGTCATCAAGAGCGCTCAATGATGATTCAATCTCACCAAGCTCTATTCTGAAACCCCGAATTTTAACTTGATCATCCATACGGCCAATGAATTCTAAATTACCATCAGCCAGATAACGTACTAGATCACCACTTTTATATAAATGTTTGCTGCTGTTAGGATTCGTTTCATCATAATAGGGGTTATCAATAAACCGTTCGGCAGTTAGCTCTGGTTTATTTAAATAACCTCTAGCTAAACCTTTACCTCCAATATGTAATTCTCCGATCATCCCTACGGGTATTAATTTTAGTGCTGAATTCAATACAAATAATTCAGTATTCGTTAGTGGACGTCCAATTGGCACACTATGGGATAAAACATTAAGAGGCATATTTACTTCATAAACAGCACACCCAACGGTTGTTTCTGTCGGCCCATAATGATTAATAAACTTAGCTTTAGTAAAGCCATTATCGGACATATGTTTCAGCGCATTTTGAGAAAGCTTTTCTCCCCCAAGCACTAACCGGTGTGCAATATTATTTTCACCACTAACTTTCATGTTGTTTAATGCTAATAAATGAGAAGGCGTCAATTTAAACAAAAGCTCATTTTTAGACAATGTTAAACGCTTACATAATATTGAGAGACTATTGATATTGTCAGTCAAAAGCTCAACATACCTTCCATTTACAAGAGGAGTTAACATTGACGTGACAGTTCCGTCAAAATTTAATGATGTACTAACGACAGTACCCGCCACCTTTTCATCAAAATAATATTTTACTATATGTGACAGGTAATTAACGACGGAATTATGCTCCAACATTACCCCTTTGGGTTGTCCTGTTGACCCCGATGTATAAATTACATAGGCTAGATTTGAAGGCGTTAATCCTAAGACCTGTTTATCCAGATTCTCTGTAGAATATGAATCAAATATTTCTTTCTTATCGATAAGTACTGGAGTACATCCACCAAAATTAATTTTGGTTAACAATTCTTCTTTAGTTAACACTACAAGCAGCTGAGCATTCGATACTATATAGTCAAGGCGCGCTTTCGGATATTGGGGATCAAGTGGCACATATCCACCTCCGGCCTTAAGAATAGCCATAATACCTATCATCATTTCGAGCGAACGCTCAACACAAATACCCACTAAAGTGTCAGGCGTGATGTCTTTTTCTTCAACCAAATAATGCGCCAGCTGATTTGCTCTAGCATTTAATTCGCTATAGCTAAGCGACTCATCTTCAAAAACGACCGCAATGGCATCCGGCGTTTGTTCAACCTGTGCTTCAAAGAGCTCATGAATACATTTATCTGCCGGATAATCAGCAGCAGTATCATTCCACTGCACAAGTTGTTGATGTATTTCTGACTCAGGTAAAATAGAAATGTCACTCACTAATTGGTCAGGTTTATCACGCAAAGCCGTCAGTAAATATTCAAACCTAGTGGCCATTAATTGAATTTCTTTCTCGTTAAAATAAGCTTTATCGTATCCCAGCTGCATTTCAACATGATGACCACCATCATCCCAAATAGAAATATCTAACGGTGTGCTTTGATGATTAGATCTAACATAAATAACCTTGGAATCTTCATTAATAGGGATAATTCCTTTGCTGCCAGTAGTTAAATAATTAAACGTAACTTCAAATAAAGACATACCTGAACCCGACAAAGATAAATCGTGAACAATCTTACTTAAGGGGTAACGTTGATGTCTCAAGTTTGTTTTTTGTAATAGTGATATCTCAGTAATTAATTCGGCGAAAGTGTTCTCTGGTTTCACCGTTAAAAAAAGCGGCTTTACTCCTGTAAAAGAACCTAACATCTTTTTTTCTACATGATTACGTCGGTTATGGTTATGAACACCAAAACAAATACTCTGCCTATTATACGCGGTAGTAAAATAAACAGATAACATCCCCAGAAAAACCTGAGGAACACTTACGCCCTGTTGTTTAGCAAAAAACTCTATCGCACAAATTTCATGCCGAGGGATATTTACAATATGCCGACCTGCTGGCTTATTATTCTGCTGATTTCTGTAATGTGGATGGAGTATATTATCTTCCCGTAAACTACAGTGTGAACGCCAATACTCTTTGTCTCTTAGGTACCGTTGACTATTTACATATTTTTGTTCTTTCTCGCTGACAAGCTGCCAATCAGCACCATAACTTTCATTCTTATTGGAAGGAAGCTCATTGTAATACTCTCCCATTTTATTGCACAAATTAAAATAACCCAAACCGTCTATCGCTAAGTGGTGAATAACTGAAGCGCACCAATATTTCTCCTTACCCAGCTTGACTAACCAAGCACGACACAAAGAGTTATGTTCATAATTAATAGGCGTGTTTTTTAAATTATCATACCAAGTTAAGGCATCTTGTAATGGAAATTCAGAAGAGGAAAAATCTACAATAGGTAAATCGGTATTAGGCTCTACATCAATATATTGGTATACGTCATCACTATCATGTCCTATCCGTATGCCAAACATTCCATGTCTCTCGACCAGACTACGGTAAGCAGCCTTAATTTTATCAACATCAATCGCATTACATTCTATGTATCCGCCGATGTTGTATAAAGGAGAGTCAGCATTAAGCAACTGATCAACATATATATCAAGTTGTGCTAATGATATTGGGAACGTATTAATTGATTTTTTCATTTTTTGCTCTATTTTCTGTTAAACATAGAAAAGATTGAATGTATCGTTTCCTAGCCAATGATTGTTTTTGGCGCTTTAGTAGTTCAGCCTATATAAGTCAGACAGGTACTAAATAACCCACAAATGCATTTTGTTGGATATGAGAAATATTAAGAAAGGTTTAAGGAAGTGTTGGATGTATAAAAATTTCTTTGCATGTTATTTGTCATAAATGTTAGTAATATATAAATTAATATCTATTGTTTTTATTATGCATTTAATGTAGAAAAATATTGTAAATCAAGTAAGTAGCTTAAGTAAGGCATTTGAAATGCAAAGAAAATTCACAGTAAATGCTACAATTTCTTGATAAATAATTGTAAATAATTGTAAATAATTGTACCAATTTGTAAGCGTAATGTAAACTATGTGTGAGTTTAATAAGGGTTGTGAACTAAATCCTGATACACAATAAAAAAGTAGGAGAGCATAAAAAAGCAGGGGGCAATCCATTGAATACTGCACCCGCCTTTCTTGAAACACTCTGAATTCCGGCTATTGATTAAAAACTATTAATACCTTCTTTTATTTTGCCCCCACATTTTTATGCTCTCCGAGGTGCATTAGCTGAAACACTTGGCATTGCTATTTCTGAGCTTGCTTATGCATGCCGCCCTGCAATTGTTAACGACGGTGAAACCGCGATGGTTATTCAGCTGTTTGATGTTATTAGTGGCGGTGCCGGTTTTGCTAGTTCGGCTCCCCAATATATTCAAACTCTGATTGACCTCATGGTTAAAAAATTAGGTTGTAGTAAATGTCAAAGTAGCTGTGGAGATTGTTTATTAGAGTCGGACTCTAGGCTGTCGAAAACTAGTACTTTTGGGGATATCCAGTTTACCAGT
>JABSOJ010000194.1 GCA_013216005.1 Alteromonadaceae bacterium
TGAAAAGCCTGTAACTATATATCAGCTGGCCCTTTCTTTCCTATAAAAATGAATTGCACTTATTAGTTGAATCTAAGCTTTGATGTATTGTACCAATAACATAAAAGTTTGTTAGCTAGAATATCCAGCTAATTTTTTTTCAACAAATTTAGTTTACCTATAGAGACTTAGCTTTAAGGTCAGTATAATATCTTGCAATTGTAAAAAATTTTAAGGTCATTAATGAAAAACATTGAGATTGATGAAGAACTTTATCAGTATATTGTATCCCGTACACAGTCTATTGGAGAAAGTGCCTCTTCAATTTTAAGACGTTTGCTTTTTTTAAAGGATGAAAAAAATGTCAAAGAAGATGGCATTGAAATTAATCACAATGTTGTTAATGAGCCCCAAGTAAAACCTATTAGCAAGTCTAAAAATGAAAGTGTTTTTAACTTTATAAATAAAGAAGAATTGGCAATGCAGCGCGGTGCTGTCGGACGTTTTTTATTAATACTAGCAGCATTATATCGTGTGCATAAACAAAGTTTTTCTGCTGTGAACAACATATCCGGTCGATATCGTTTGTATTTTGCCAATAGTGCAGAAGAATTATCAGAAAGTGGTAGTAGTACAAAACCTCGTCAAATACCAAACAGTCCTTTTTGGGTGATCACTAATTCCAATACAACCCGTAAGAAGATGATGTTAACTAAAGTTGCAGTTGCTATGGGGTATAATGAGAAGGATGTTGAAACAATCCGGGAATTATTATAGGTTTCAATGGATGAAGTAGCTTAGCCTAACGCAGAGTAGCGTGTCCAAATTAACTTGTTCGCAATAATTTTATTTTTATGAAATAGAAATTAAAATAGAGTAAGGAGTATACAGTGACCATACATCCGCACGCAGGTAAGCCTGCAAGACCAGAAGACAGAATTAATATTGGTCGTTTAGTCAGTGACTATTTCCTACAAACTCCAGATGTCACTATCGTTGAGCAAAGAGTTAGCTTTGGGACTTCAGGGCACCGTGGTGCAGCGACAAAGCTAAGCTTTAACGAACATCATATTCTTGCTATTTGCCAAGCGGTTGTTGAATATCGTCAAAGCCAAGGTTTTGAAGGTCCTTTGTTTTTAGGTAAAGATACTCACGCATTGTCTGAGCCTGCTTTTGCCAGCGCCATATCGGTATTAATTGCTAATAATGTTCACGTAATAATACAAGCAGATGAAGGTTTTACTCCTACACCAGTGATCTCTCGATTAATTATTTGTCATAACAAAGAACATGCTGATCAAGCTGACGGACTTATTATTACTCCTTCCCATAATCCTCCAACGGATGGTGGTATTAAATATAATCCGCCGCATGGAGGTCCAGCTGAAGGTGATATCACTAAAGTTATTGAACAACGTGCTAATGATATTTTAGCTGATGGACTTAAAGATGTTATCAAGTTGCCTTTTACGCAGGCATATAAGTCGCCACTATTAAAAAAACAAGACTTTGTCGAACACTATGTTAGTCAATTAGATCAAGTTATTGATATGGTTGCTATTGCCAAATCTGGCGTTACTATTGGTGTGGATCCTCTGGGTGGTTCAGGAATTCATTATTGGCCTGTTATCGCTGAAAAATATGGTATTAGTCTTGAAATAGTGAATCCTGTTGTTGATGCCAGTTTTGCTTTTATGCCGCTTGATAAAGATGGAAAAATACGGATGGATTGCTCATCACCTTATGCCATGGCTGGCCTTATTGCGATGAAAGATAAATTTGATATTTCAGTGGGTAATGATCCTGATTTTGATCGTCATGGCATAGTGACTAAAACGGGTGGGTTGATGAATCCAAATCACTACCTGGCAGTAGCGATTCATTATCTAATGACCCACAGACATTGGCCTGAAGAGTGTAAAATAGGTAAAACTTTAGTTTCTAGTTCGCTTATTGACCGTGTTGCTAAATACATCGACCGTCCATTAGCAGAAGTACCTGTTGGTTTTAAGTGGTTTGTCGATGGTTTACATGATTCAAGTTATGCTTTTGGCGGTGAAGAAAGTGCAGGTGCTTCTTTTATAGCACGAGATGGCAGTTGTTGGACTACAGATAAAGACGGCTTCATTATGACTTTACTTGCTGCTGAAATATTGGCAGTTACAGGGAAAGATCCATACCAGTATTATGTAGATTTGGCTGAAAAACTAGGTGAGTCTTGTTATGGGCGTATTGAAGCTGTAGCTAGTCTTGAGCAGAAAAACGTACTGACAAATCTTAGCCCTGACATGATCAGTGTTGATGTTTTAGCGGGTGAAAAAATTGAGCAGATATTAAGTCATGCTCCCGGAAATAATGCACCTATTGGCGGTTTGAAAGTTGTTACCAAAAATGGTTGGTTTGCCGCAAGACCCTCAGGAACCGAAGATATTTATAAAATTTATGCTGAAAGTTTTATTAATACAGAGCATCTGCAAACTATAATAAATGAAGCGCAAGAAATTGTTAATACAGCATTCAAGCAAGCGGGTTTGTAAACCTGCTGTTGATTTAACCTTTTCAGTTAGCACAAGCTGTTAATGTCGTTGTTTATGAATTAAATTTTTAAGCGGCAGGTATATCAACAACAACGATCTTTTATTTAAATTGACGTACAATAAGTGCAAATTGTATAAAAAGTGATATTTGTGTGAACGAGTTACAACAAGATCTGATAACAACGGGCGATTTCCTTACCTTAACACGCGAGAATGAATATTCTTTACCGTCTTTTTCTTTTGAAGTTACTCATGAATTATCCAATAGTAAATCAAAAGTAACCATACTTGATACAGGTATTATTGTTTTTGAACCGTTAACTCATGTTTCAACCAAAGATATTGTCCTATCCAGTGCCGTTCATGGTAATGAAACTGCTCCTATAGAAATATGTGCCAGTCTGATTAAGCAGATAATTTTAGGTGAACTGCATTTGGAAGCGCGAGTACTTTTTTTATTTGGTAACCCTGCTTCAATTAATATTAGCGAACGTTTCGTTGAAGAAAACTTAAATCGGTTATTTTCTGGTGGTCACTCGGCTGATCAGGGACAGGGTGAGGGTTTAATAAATAAAGAACGCTATCGCGCTTTATTATTGGAAAATGTCGTTCGGGATTTTTTTGAACAAGGGTGTATTATTTCGACTGAATCAGGTATAGCTCGGCAGCGTTTTCATTATGATCTGCATACTGCAATTCGCGGTTCTAAAAATGATAAGTTTGCTGTTTATCCATTTCGTCATGGTAAAACCTGGAAAAAAGAACAACTGCAATTTTTATTGAGTTGTGGCGTAAATACTATTTTGTTATCTCATTCTCCTACGACTACCTTCAGTTATTATTCATCTAACGAATTTGGGGCTGACGCTTTTACAGTCGAGTTAGGTCAAGTGAAGCCATTTGGTGAAAATGATATGAATAACTTTGTCGGTGTGAGCCTTACGCTGAAACGTTTTATTTCAGGAGAAGATTTACAGTTAAAAGATTATGATGTTCAAGATTTCAGCATATTTGAAATATTTCAAACAATAAATAGAACAGGGAAAAACTTTCAGCTACATTTTGCGGATGATGTCGAAAATTTTACAGATTTCCCTCTGGATTATTTGCTGGCGACTGACGATGAAATAGAACATCGAGTTAAAAAAATGGGTGAAGCAATAATTTTTCCCAATGCTGATGTAGCGATAGGGCAACGCGCAATGTTGACGGTGATCCCAACTTCTATTGATTGATTTTCAACCTTGTTTTGTTACTTTATTAAGAGTTTTTCGCAAAGTGTAAACATATATGCTCACTTTATGGAGCAATTGATGTGCATTTTGCGGTTCTCAACTTGAATATCAGTTTACGTAAAGGTAAAGTGCTGGAGATTATCTTTCTCGAATTAATTAGAATAAAATCAATAAAAAGTTAGTTAAAGACGGTTTGTTTTTTCAAGTTATCTGAATATATATTCAAATAATTTGAAAATGTAGAATTCAGCAAGTCGTTAGGAGCTAAAAGATAATAAGCAATTAGTGAAACACTAATTACAAATATGCAAATTATAAATAACAAGCCAAAAAGAGTGTTTGTTCTGACGTTTTCTGTCAAATGACTATACTGAACATTTAAAATTGTTAGGTACACTTACAAGCAACGCAGCTTAATTTTTGGTTATTAACAAAGAGAATGCTATGAACACTGATAGTTATAATGAAGGTGCCGTGGTTCACACACCTGTTTTTATTGATGGTCATTCAGTAGAAATTCCAATCCTCAAAATATTACAACAAGATGGTACCTTATATGAATGTGCTGAATTACCCGATATTGATCAAGAATTAGCAACTAAAGTTTATAAAACTTTAGCGTTTCACCGTGTTTTAGATGAGCGCATGGTGGCATCACAGCGACAAGGTCGGTTAAGTTTTTATATTGCGGCTTTGGGTGAAGAAGCTGCTAGTGTGGGTGGAGCCGCAGGTTTAAAAGACCAAGATATGATCATGACGCAATATCGCGAACAAGGTGCGTTAATGTTTCGTGGCTTCAGCCTTGAAGATTTTATGAATCAAATGTTCAGTAATGCAAAAGATTTAGGTAAAGGTCGTCAAATGCCTATTCATTACGGCAGTAAAGAATTGAATTACATGACGATCTCATCTCCGCTAGGCACACAGATACCACAGGCAACGGGTTATGCTTATGGTCAAAAATTGCAAGGCTTAGACGCTGTTACTATTTGTTATTTTGGTGAAGGAGCTGCTTCTGAAGGTGATTTTCATGCCGGATTAAATATGGCTGCTGTGCAAGAGGCACCAGTGATATTTTTCTGTCGTAATAATGGTTACGCCATATCTACACCGTCTGACGAACAATTCAAAGGTAACGGTATTGCTTCACGTGGTGTTGGTTATGGTATCAAAACTATACGTATTGATGGTAATGATATTCTTGCGGTCATGAAAGCGACTCAAACGGCAAGAGCTTATGCGTTAAAAGAAAATGCCCCGGTACTGATTGAAGCAATGTCTTACCGCTTAGGTGCCCATTCTACCTCAGATGATCCGTCAGGATACCGCACCAGAGAAGAAGAAGAACAGTGGCAAGCTAATGATCCAATTCTTCGAATGAAAAACTGGATGTTAGCGCAAAACTGGTGGGATGAGACTCAAGACGCTGAAATTTATGAACGATACCGTAAAGAAGTGTTAGCCGCAGTTAAAGTATCAGAAAAAATAGACAAACCGCACTTAGATACACTGATCACTGATGTTTATGATGTGCCACCCGTTCTTTTACAAAAACAATTGGAAGAATTGAAAGAACATATCAATAAATATCCGGATGCCTATCCATTTACTGCAGGGAAATTTTAATCATGGCACAAATGAACTTATTACATGCCATTAATAATGCGCTTGATATCGCAATGACTGACAATGAACGCACTGTATGTTTTGGTGAAGATGTTGGACATTTTGGTGGCGTTTTTCGTGCGACCAGTGGTTTGCAAGAAAAATTTGGCAAAGCACGTTGTTTTAATACACCGTTAGTAGAGCAGGGTATTATAGGTTTTGCCAATGGTTTAGCGGCACAGGGCAGTGTCGCTGTTGCAGAAATTCAATTTGCTGATTATATTTTTCCTGCTTTTGATCAAATCGTTAATGAGGCGGCAAAGTTCCGTTATCGTAGTGGAAATGAATTTGATGTGGGTAAATTAACAATCCGTTCGCCATACGGCGGCGGTATTGCTGGTGGTTTATATCATAGCCAATCACCGGAAGCTTATTTTGCTCATACTCCAGGATTGAAAGTAGTAATACCACGTAACCCTTACCAAGCTAAAGGCTTGTTGTTGGCGTCAATTCGAGATGATAATCCGGTCATATTTTTTGAACCTAAACGTTTATACCGTGCATCTGTAGGTGAAGTGCCGGCAGAAGATTATCAACTTCCACTTGGTAAAGCTGAAGTTGTTCAGACGGGTAATGACATTACGTTATTAGCCTGGGGTGCACAAATGGAAATTATCGAAAAAGCGGCTGAGAAGGCTACAGGTGATGGTATTTCGTGTGAAATTATTGATTTACGTACTATATTGCCTTGGGATATCGAAACTGTTGTTAATTCTGTAATGAAAACCGGACGTTTAATTGTTAGCCAGGAAGCTCCGTTAACCGCTGGTTTTGCCAGTGAAATTGCAGCGACAATTCAACAAGAATGCTTTTTACATTTAGAATCGCCTATTGCTCGGGTTTGTGGAATGGATACGCCTTATCCTTTAGCATTAGAAAAAGAATATGTTTCTGATCACTTAAAAGTGTATGAAGCCATTAAACATAGCGTAAATTACTAAGACTTTTACTGGGAAATAAGAAAAATGAACATTGATTTTATATTACCTGATATTGGTGAAGGTATTGTTGAATGTGAGCTGGTTGAATGGCTGGTAAATGAAGGTGATACCGTTATTGAAGATCAGCCAATTGCTGACGTAATGACAGATAAAGCATTAGTACAAATTCCTGCTATGCATTCAGGGGTAATCGAAAAGCTATATTATCAAAAAGGTGATATTGCTAAAGTACATGAGCCGCTTTTCTCTATGATCACAGATAGTTCTGAGACTACTGACGGTGGGACTGATAAAGCTGATGAAAGTCAGCTAGTATCAACAAATCAGTCTAAAGAGGTGAATACTCAACAATCGACTAAAAAAATTGAAGACTTTATCTTGCCAGATATTGGTGAAGGTATTGTGGAATGTGAGTTGGTTGAATGGTTGGTTAATGAAGGTGACATCATTGTAGAAGATCAACCTATTGCTGACGTGATGACAGATAAAGCCTTAGTACAAATTCCGGCAATGCATGACGGTAAAGTGGTTAAGTTGTATTATGCAAAAGGTGAAATAGCCAAAGTTCATGCGCCATTATTTTCAGTTGAAATTGCTGGTGCCAGTGGCGATGATAATAGTGCAAGTGCAGTTACTGCTAGTACCAGTAGGAATCAAATAGAAAACACACAAAGCTTAACACCCAGCTTAACACCCACCTTAACAAAGGCAACAGCAACTAAACCTGTTAAAGGTAGAGGGAAAGCTGTTGCGAGTCCTGCTGTTCGTCGTGTCGCCCGTGAGTTAAATGTTAATATTCACGAAGTACCGGGTACGGGTAAAAAAGGCCGTGTTTATAAAGAAGATGTGGTTGCTTTTACCTCTGCTGCAAGCAAGTCAGTAAGTCCTGTTTCAGAACAAGCTGCTTTAAGCTCAAGTGGTGGTATACGTGTTGAGCCTATTCGCGGTATAAAAGCGGCTATGGCAAAAGCTATGGTTAACTCCGTAGCAACTATTCCACATTTCACTTATTGTGAAGAAATAGACATGACTAATTTGATCAAGCTGCGCAAAGAGCTTAAAGAAGTTTATGCTAAGCAAGATATTAAATTGACCATGATGCCTTTTTTCATGAAAGCGATGTCGTTAGCGTTGAAACAATTTCCGGTGATCAATTCTCAAGTTAATGATGATTGCACAGAACAGACTTATTTTGACGATCATAATATTGGTATGGCGGTTGACTCTAAAGTTGGCTTGTTAGTACCTAATGTTAAACAAGTGCAAAATAAATCAATTCTAGACTTAGCAAATGATATTACCCGTTTAACCAATGACGCTCGTAGTGGCCGTGTTCCCGCTGCTGATTTAAAAGGTGGTACTATTACCATTTCTAATATCGGTGCAATTGGGGGCACAATAGCAACGCCAATTATCAATAAACCTGAAGCTGCGATTGTTGCGTTAGGTAAATTGCAGACATTACCGCGTTTTAATGATGCAGGCGAAGTGGAAGCCCGTAGTATTATGCAAGTTAGCTGGTCTGGTGATCACCGTATTATAGATGGTGGCAGCATTGCAAGATTCTGCAACTTGTGGAAATCATTCCTCGAAGAGCCTACAAATATGTTAGTGCATATGAGCTAAATAGTTAATGACTGAAGTTAGATTTAATTAAAGCTCGTTTTCACGGGCTTTAATTTTATGTTTGCCCAGCAAAGCTGGCAAACCCGCCTACTTGAAAGATAGTGGGATCACCCTGACTAAGGGGAAGATA
>JABSOJ010000195.1 GCA_013216005.1 Alteromonadaceae bacterium
TACCAATTAGATGAGATGATTGAAGTGGTATTTTCTGTCCTTATAGTAATAAATAAGGTCATAAACTAAGCCATAAATAATTATTTAAAATAAAATTTAAACCTTTCTTTCATACATTGCATCTTACTTAAAAAACAAAGAACTTACTTTGTTAAAGTTAATAAGTCAGTGGAGATGCGACAAATGATCAAAAAATTACTTGCCTATGCACATCACTCAGGTTGGTCGATAACTACCCTGAACTTGAAAAATATCGACTAGTTTTATTTCTATCTTGTCGGTATTTTCCAAATACCGGAGCAAACTGCATAGGCATGAAAAATTATCAATTTTAAATACGCCCCTTTAGCAGTTGCTTTATTGGCAACAGATGTACAAGCCGAAACTATTAATAAAGAATTCAAGGTCTCAAAAGGAGGCTTGTTGAAGATAGCAACGGATGTTGGTGCTATAGAAATTGAATCTCATAATAAAAATACGGTTTTAGTCGAAGTTCATATTGATGGGCGTGATGAAGACAAAATGGATGTTGATTTAAAACATAGAGGTGATGACGTAATTATTACGGGTAACTTGGACCGTGGTGGTTTTTCTTTTTTTAATGGTCATAATAGCTTAAGCGTTAAATATACCATTACGGTGCCTCAGCATTATAATTTAGATTTAGACACCAGTGGTGGTCATATCGATATTGATAATTTAAATGGCGAAGTGGATGCACATACTTCCGGTGGTTCAATTTCGTTGACGCATGTTAATGGTGATATAGACATTAAAACATCAGGCGGTGCTATAGATGTTGATGATGTTACCGGTACAATTATTGCTCATACATCTGGTGGTAGTGTAAAAGCCAGATTATTTAAAAGTCCTACGGGTGATAGTAAATTTTCTACTTCCGGAGGTTCTATCAGTGCTTATTTGGCCAAAGACATAGCGGTAGATCTTATTGCTAAAACAAGTGGCGGAAGAGTGAGTACTGAACTAGACGTAAATGGCAGTATTAAAAAACGTAAAATTAAAGGGACAATCAATGGCGGTGGCCCTGAATTAATATTTAAAACGAGTGGCGGTAGTATTCGTATTAAAGAATTATAAAGCTTTCTTTAACCCAAAAAATATTAAATAATCAATGCTTGTCAATCTTTCACTGACAAGCATTTTTTTTGTTCAGAATACCGTAATACCAATTAAAGGAAAATCGATGACGACTGAAAAAGTAGCAATAATTACCGGTGCAGGCAGAGGAATAGGCGCAGCAACCGCGCAACTTTTTTCAGAGCATGGTTATGCGGTATGCATTAATTATAAATCTAAGTCAGGCCCTGCAAACGAACTTGCGAGAGAAATTATTGCCAAAGGCGGTCGTTGCATTACCGTTCAGGCTGATGTTTCGAATGAAGAAGAAGTAAATCGACTATTTTCTGTTGTAGATCGGGATTTGGGCACTGTTTCAGTATTGGTGAATAATGCAGGTATTTTAAAGCCACAATCACGTTTAGAAGATATGACAGCCGAGCGGATCAATGCCATTTTAATAAATAATGTCACCAGCTATTTTTTGTGTTGCCGGGAGGCGGTAAGAAGAATGTCGAATAAACGTGGTGGTGCAGGAGGAGTTATTGTTAATGTTTCATCCGGTGCAGCACGTTCGGGTTCTCCAAATGAATATATTGATTATGCGGCTTCAAAAGGGGCGGTAGATACGTTAACCAAAGGGCTTTCATTAGAAGTTGCCGATGAAGGTATCAGGGTTAATTGTGTTCGTCCGGGTTTAATTTACACTGATATGCATGCCGATGGCGGTGAACCGGAGCGTATTGAAAGACTTAAAAGTAAAATCCCGATGCAAAGAGGTGGACAACCCTCTGAAGTTGCGGAGGCTATTTATTGGCTGGCTTCTGAAAAGTCGTCATTTTCTACTGGCAATTTTTTAGACTTAGCAGGTGGCTTGTAGTCTTTATTCATGTACTATTGATTCATGTAGTATTGATTTATGCAGTATTGATTTATGTAATATTGAAATAAAGTGTGAGTAAATGGATTATCAGAACAATTAATGGAGGGTAATGCACATGATAAAGTTAATCGCAGTACTTTGTTTATTTTGGGCAGGAGAAATTTTTGCTGAAAAATTTAAACAATACAATGATGTTACCCGTTATGATCATTATTTTTCAAAGTATACCAAACGTAATTTTGGTCCGGCATTTAATTGGCATAGATTTAAAGCGCAGGCTATTGCAGAGTCAGCACTAAAAAGCAATGCAAAATCTCATGTTGGCGCAATAGGTTTAATGCAGATTATGCCGGCAACCTATGAAGAAATTACCAAACGTCATCGATATATTAAAGGTAACAGCAATAGTCCAAAGTGGAATATTGCTGCGGGTGTTTCCTATAACCGTTCAATCTGGAATTTATTTAAAGCTGAACGGCCTTTTCAGGATCGTTTGAATTTTACCTACGGCGCTTATAATGCGGGCAAAGGTAATATAATTAAAGCCCAGAAAAAAGCAAAAAAGGCTGGATTAGATCCCAATTTATGGCGTTCCATTGAGCTGACTTTACCTAAGGTTACCAGAAAACATAGCAAAGAAACAATAACGTATGTAAAAAAAATCCAAACAATCAAACAAGAATTAAAATAGGACACAAATATGGAAATGGCGATTGTAATATCAAATTTTATTTATGCGGTTTTTGGGGCGTTTTTGACCATCGCTCTCATGGTTTTAGGTTATAAAGTACTCGACTGGATCACTCCTTTTGATACTTCTAAACATTTAGGCGATGGTAATGTGGCTGTTGGCATAGTGGTTGGTTCTATGTTTGTCGGCTTGGGTATTTCGGTAGGTTTAGTCGTTGGTTTAGGATTGAACTAACCTCTATTTTTAATGCTCTGGGTATATCTTGTTGCGTAGGATGGGTTAGCCGCAGGCGTAACCCATCAACATTATGTGGCACTAGTTACTGTAGACGAAGCATTGATTCTAAATTAGTCTAAATCTGTTTAAATGTGGCTATGTTCCATAATGCTGTTGTCCCCCATATGCAGCAGCCAATATTTGCTGCTTATCTAGCTTTGCGTTACTTTCTCTAAACCAAGCTAGATAATGTGACAAATACTTTGTCGCTACACCTGACATTCCGCACCTAATAAAATATATATGTTTTTTATACGATTTTAGTGTAAAAAGTATACGGTGCGTAATTATTAGGCGACGCTATTTAAAATCTGATGCCCTTTTTACTGAAAATCAACTCAGATTTTAAATCTCAGCTTTATGTGCGGAACGTCAGGTTAAGCATTTGTTATTTATAGCCAGTGACACCAATAGTGACATAGTGGCTTACCTTATTGGTTGGGGGAATTAATCTAAAAATGGTAAGCTCTAAGATCTAAAAATCAACCTGTCGGCTTTGCTGAAACTGGATATAAGTGGAATGAACTTGGGCAATTAATACAGGACTGCTAACAGTTTACTCGGCTCCTTTCCGCTACACATTTTAGCAAACTATTATCAGCGCCTAGTGGGACGTTATCAATACAAAACCTAATCCGAATAACCGTTTCAATACCTAAGTTTTACTTCCGCTTTGTGGTAAAAGCGACGCAAGTTGTAATTAACTTTCTATCCCAAACGAGATAGAAAGTTAATTTGGTGTTAATGTATGGCAAAGTACTAGCCATACATTAGCTAATCCATAAAACAACATTGGCACAATAAATTCTATCTCGCTAAGTGCCACAAACCGCCCCAGAAATTGTGTTTATGATATTAGTTATTCAATCACCTAATTTGACTGATGTTTTTTCATCTATCCCTGTAATACAAGTTAAAGTAGTGCCTCAGCTATGCTCTTTAGAATAGACGTTTGTCGACATTGGAATAGTTTTATTGATAATGCCAACAATAATATTTTTTACCCGTTTAAATGTATCCCCTGAGAACGGGTTAAAATCCATGATTAAATTTTGAAAATTTCGCTGGTTCGCCCCTACGCTATTAAAAAAAACGTCAGAATCAAAAATTAAAACGATTACAAGATATCAGCATTAAGGAAATATAATAACCAAAATACATAGCTCAATCACCAGTAACTTGTTAAATTATCCGCAACATTAATGAACCTTAATAAGCTTATTTTTAATCCAATTAATTAATCGAAAACTAAGCACAAATATCACTCCCTAACTTTAAGTGACCTGTTCTAAATATGACTCAATTAACTCTCCAGCAATTAGAATCTTTTTTATGGGAAACAGCCGATATTTTACGTGGCAATATGGATGCCTCAGAATTTAAAAATTACATTTTCGGCATGATGTTTTTAAAACGCCTTTCCGACACATTTGATGAAGAACAAGAGAAGGTTATCGCCTATTACATACAAAAGGGCAAAACCGAGGCTCAGGCAAAAGAACTCGCGCAAGATGAAGATGAATACGACAGCACTTTTTTTATTCCTGAAAATGCCCGTTGGAACGTTCTGAAAAACTTAAAACATGACATCGGTGCTGAGTTAAACATTGCTATGGAAGCAATTGAAGAGCATAACACATCACTTGAAGGTGTATTGGTTAGTATTGATTTCAATATCAAAAACAAATTATCAGACAAAAAACTGGGTGATTTACTTTCGCATTTCAATACACACCGTTTACGCAATAGCGACTTTGAGCGTCCTGATTTGCTGGGTACAGCTTACGAATACTTAATTAAAATGTTTGCTGATTCGGCAGGTAAAAAAGGTGGTGAATTTTATACGCCTAGTGAAGTAGTGCAGTTATTGGTGGCATTATTAAAGCCCCATGCAGGAATGCGTATTTATGACCCAACGGTAGGTTCAGGCGGTATGTTGGTACAAATGCGCAATTATCTTGCTACTCATGGTGAGAATGCTGCTAACTTGTCATTAGCAGGACAAGAGATGAACTTGAATACGTGGGCAATTTGTAAAATGAATATGTTCTTGCATGGAGTATTCAGTGCCGATATTCGTAAAGGTGATACCTTGCGTAACCCAATGCATATTGAAGGTGATAACTTAATGCAATTTGATAGGGTTATTGCCAACCCACCATATTCTTTAAAAAAGTGGGGGAGAGACGAATTAAATAATGATCCCTATAATCGCTTCAATTTAGGGATGCCGCCAGAAGGTTCTGGTGATTTAGCTTTTGTACAACACATGTTAGCCAGCACAAAACCAGATGGTATGGCTGGTGTAATATTACCGCATGGTGTGTTATTTAGAGGCTCAAGTGAGAAAGACATTCGCCATGAATTTTTAAAGAGTGATTTAATTGAAATTATTATTAGTTTACCTTCAGGGTTATTCTACGGAACCGGAATACCAGTATGCATTATTATCTTTAACAAAAATAAACAACTAGATCGTAAAGGTAAATTGTTATTTATAGACGCTTCATCAGGCTTTAATACCGAAAAATACATGAAGGTCTTACGAGACCAAGATATCGCTAAAATTCTCGATTCAGCGAAAGGTTTTGAAAATAATGGTACATACAGTAAAGTAATTGAAGTAAATGATATATTATATGAGAACGATGCAAACCTTAGTGTTAGAAAGTATGTTGATGATTCTGAAGTTGCAAGGAGGATAAACAACCTATTGAGCCATCATCTTGAATTTAAGAAATATAAGTTGAGCAATACATCGTTAGTTAAATCATTAACTGTCGCCAAAAATGAAGGTTGCGATAAAAATACAATTTATATACACCGTATTGCAACGTCGCAAAAGATCAAACTAAGTCTAGATGAGAATGAACAGCACCCGAATAATTATTATGAAATACAACTTAATGCTAATCTTCTTTTAAACAGTTATGCTCAATTATATTTTGAATCAGAATTAGGCCGATTAGTATTATCTCATTTACCTTCAGGTACTAGTCTCCCAAGCTTAAGAGCTAATGATATCAAATCATTAGAGATTCCTGTCCCTCCTCCAAAAATGCAACAAGATGTACTTAAAGTTGCCAATAAACTGTCAATAACCAAAAAGCAAATAGAAGAACTTACAGCTGAATTAACAACTAAACCCTCCCAATTTAAAAGTATTGAGTTAGAAACGGACGCTATGATTCACAAATTATCAGGATTAAATGATTCACAACATTTGGCTCATTTAATAGAAACTGGCGAAACAAGACATATTGAATTTAAACAAACTTTCTTTATAAACGTTGATAAATTACACAATAATGAACTCCCGAAAAATAAATGCCGAGATGTTCAAGCAGAGGTAATAAAAGATATTGTGTCATTTATCAATCATGAGGGTGGAACATTACTGCTTGGAGTCAATGATAATGGAAAGGTGGTTGGCGTAGATAAAGAAATGGGTGCCTTTAAATATAAAAAGATGGATAATTTTTTCCAAGATATAGGTGCCCAAATACAGTCTCGAATAGGTGATGATTATCAAAAGTACTGTCAGCTATCTTCAACTAAACTTAATGAGAAAACCATCGTAAGAATTGATTGTAAAGCTGCACCTTACCCATTCTTTTTAGATAAACAGAACTTTCATGTTCGTAATGATACAGCGTCACCAGCGTTACATGGACATGAAATGTTGAATTATATAAAAAATCATTTTAAAACTCATTAAAACAGTGCGAATTCAGATTTTTCAACGTGGTATGTTTTTACTCTTAGCAATCACGCTAAATTATTAGTAACACTATGGGGTGTGCGGCCGAGCCAGGTCGTTAATTCTAGTGAGTGTGAATCTCACTCTGGTAAGGTTGGTCACAGCCACCAGATAGTAAACATCGGGCAGGCGGAGGTAACTCCAAATGTTAAGCACGATGGGCGCAAGCCAGCAGGCCGTAAGCATTAGCTGAAGTGATTTAGCCTCGTAATTTTTTTTACACAAACAGGGCGACAGAGTACCCCTTCTGGAAGCCACCATTCTATGAAGCGCAATGACAAGTGACATAGAGCTGTTTCGGGGTTGTAAAGCATGGCATGTTGGACATTAAGAATTAACGGCAACTCGGGAGAGCCTAAGCGGTCTTTCAAAGAAGAGAGTAAGTTGAACAAGCGATAATAAAGCAAGAACAACTAATGCTGCTTAGGCAGTCGGATGGTGGCGTAGTACCTGTGAAAGTGTGTAATGCATCTGGAGGAAAGGTCATCACGATAACAACAGCGTTTTAAGGACACATGAATCGTGCACAGTAACGAAGAAACAGTGACAACAAAATTACAACGCATAGCAATGAAAGCCAGCATAGATAAACAGTGCAAGTTCACTAGCTTATTCCATTTAATGGATAAAGAATTATTGCTGGAATGTTTTGCGCAGCTCAAAGGAAAAGCCGCGTCAGGCATAGACAATGTTACCAAAGAATCATACGCCAGAAATTTAAACGCCAATCTAGATAACTTAGTCGAGCGTTTACATAAAATGGCGTATAAACCGCAACCTGTGCTGAGGGTTTATATCCCCAAAGCAGGAAGCAATAAACAACGACCACTGGGAATTCCAACGCTAGAAGATAAACTGGTACAAACAGGCTTGGTCAAAATCCTTCAAGCGATTTATGAACAAGACTTTATCAGTGATTCATACGGTTTTAGACCAAATCGAGGTTGTCATGATGCGCTACGCGCATTAAGTCAAACGGTAGAAAATCAATCTATCCACTATATTGTTGAAGCAGATATTAAAGGTTTCTTCGATAATGTTGACCAAAAGCAACTGATAAGATTTATTGAACATCGAATAGCCGATAAGCGAATAATCAGATACATTCAACGTTTTTTAAAAGCCGGAATACAGGAAGATGGAAAATATAAAGCCAGTGAAAGCGGCGTACCTCAGGGAGGCTCGATTTCACCGTTACTTGCTAATATTTACCTTCACTATACCCTTGATTTATGGTTTGAAAAGCGTATTAAACGAAATTGCCAAGGTTACGCGAGGCTAATAAGATATGC
>JABSOJ010000196.1 GCA_013216005.1 Alteromonadaceae bacterium
ATTTCCACTCACTAGAATTAACGACCTGGCTCGGCCGCACAACCCGTACCAATTTCTAACACAACATACTCTGGCTGGAGTTCGAGCAAGTCTGTCATTATTGCTACGATATAAGGCTGTGAGATAGTTTGGTCATGACCTATAGGTAAAGGACGATTTTCGTAAGCATAATTTCTCAGAGAATCGGGAACAAACTTATGTCTGGGAACCATCTTCAGCGCATTAATAACTTGTGGTGAAAGCTCAGTAATTCCTGTGTACCCAGCGGTTTCAACTACATTGTCAGAAATAACATCAACCATTTTAGTACGATAATACCTGTACGATTCTGCACTATCAGCCATAAAACTACTCACCAGCAAAGCTGATATAAAATTGGCTGCTAACATTTTTTTCATACAATTCACCAAACGCTTTAAAGTAGTTTGAGTATAAATTATACCAGTATATTTTCTAATGCCGACTTAATTTCCGGCTGAATAAAATGAAAACCAAGAGATAATAATTTTTCTGGCGAAACCTTCTGACTGGTAAGCAATAATTCAGCTACCTGCCCCATTAAAACTTTTATTAAAAATGCAGGAACAGTAAAAAAAGTAGGCCTTTTTAACTGACCACCCAAAGCTCTGGTAAATGCTAAATTGGTCATCAAAGTAGGAGAAGTACAATTAATGGCACCTTTCACCATATTGTTGCTGATACTAAATTCAATCGCATTAATCATATCTTCAATATGTATCCAAGGCATCCATTGTTCACCCGAACCTATTTTTCCTCCTAACCCCAAATAAAAGGGTAAATACATTTTTTTCAACGCACCGCCATCTTTTGCCAGAACAACCCCAGTACGCAACAAAACTACACGTGTTTGTTCTTTCAGATTTAAGGCGATATTTTCCCATTCCCGACATATTGAATGAGCAAAATCCGGTTGAGTTACATCACTTTCTTCAGTAACGGTTTGCTCGCCCGTATCACCATAATATCCAACCGCAGAACCACTGATAAAACAAAGAGGCTTCATCGAAGAATGTTCAACCATATCGACAAGTTGTTGAGTAATATGCCAACGACTTTGGCAAATTAACTGTTTCTGGTTTTTGGTCCAGCGTTTGTCGGCAATAGGCTCACCAGCAAGATTGATAATAACATCGAAGCTATTTTCCTTTGGTAACGCCTTAATAAACTTTATGTTTGAAGAAAAAACTTCACTACACTTTTCAGGAGAACGAGTTAACAGCGTAAATTGATATTGATCACCAAATTTCTTAATGAAATGTCGGCCGATTAAACCACTACCACCCGTTATTAATATCTTCATCTATTTCTCGTGTCTTCGTTTGGAAAGCTTTACTAAGATTAGTTCTTTTTACAACAAATACTGCATATACTCAAACTGCTTGGGTATCGATTATTAAAGTCAGTCTTTAATATTATTTTTACTCACTAAATTAAGCGCATCTGCTAATGGCACAGGTTTACTATAAAAATATCCCTGACCTACCTGACAACCTTGTTCTTTAAGCCATAGAAGTTGTTTCTCTTCCTCTATTCCTTCAGCAATAACTGTTTTACCAATATTAACTAATAAATTAATAAGCGAGGCAAGCAGCATTTTACTATCGTCATCCTTTAATATTTCACTAATAAAACTTCGATCAATTTTAATAATATCGGCAGGTAAGCGCTTTAAATAGCTTATTGACGAATATCCCGCGCCAAAATCATCCAAAGACACTTTCATCCCTAATTCCTGCAATTCCTTTATTCGATAAATTGCGGCATCTAAATCTCGAATTAGAGTATCTTCCACAATCTCAAGATAAAATAATTTAGCGTCCACCTGATATGTTTTTAATAATTTTTTGATATTCGAAATAAGATCTGTCGACATAAAAATATCACCACTAAAATTTATCGCTAAAAATAGTGGATCAACGCTGTTATTGTTTATCTCCCTACAGCTTTTTATTCCTTCTTTCAAAATCCAATTTTCCAGAACAGTCATGTATTTAGTGTCTTTTAATACGGATAAGAAAGTCTCAGAATTTAACAAACCCCGTTCACTGTGATCCCAACGAATAAGACATTCAAAACCTAATAACTTTTGATTTTGAATCGAATATATCGGTTGAAAATGGAGTTTCAATTGATTAGTTATAAGCGCATCAGGAAACTCACTAAGTAAGGAAAATTCATTTAGAATTGCCCCTTCCATTTCATTTTTAAAAAAGGAGAAACGCTTAGATTTGCTGCTTTTGGCGTTATACATTGCAATATCAGCCTGTCTTAAAACTTCAGTAACTGAATCCTCAGTATTATTAACAATTGTAATACCTATACTCAGGTTAATATTAATCATGTGATTGTTAATACTAGCAGGCTCATGAAAACTATTGAGGATCAATTTTACTATTTTTAAAATGCTGTGCTTACTATTCAAGTTATCCAACAAAATGGTAAATTCATCACCTCCAAGCCTAGCCACTAAGTCGCTCGCTCTTACGCTGTTCTGTAATCTTTTTGCTACCATTTTTAAGACTTCATCACCAACATCATGTCCGAAGGTGTCATTTACATGTTTAAAACGATCTAAATCAATAAAAAAAAGAGCCATAAACGTTGAATTTTGTGCCAGTTTACACATTTTGTTTTGTAAAACATTAAAGAAATGTTCTCTATTTGCTATCCCTGTCAGACTGTCGTACAGCGCAATTTTTTTTAGTTTACATTCCCGGTCTTTTACTACCGTATTAAATTGACTTAAACTTTTTGCTAAATCGTTTGAGCTATTTTCTAAAGCATCTATCTCATCCTGAAACACATTTCCATGATTTGTTGGCAGTACATTTATTCTTGTCCTTTTGGCTAATGTGGGTAGATAATCTTTCAATGCGTTTATTCTTGCTAGAAGCTTATTCAGCACAACGAAAATAATAAACAACATGGTGGATAAAGTGGCTATTAAGAATAACAAATGAATTCGATTAAATTTTTCATCTAACAATTGAGTTGAACTGATATCATTGAAAATGATTAAATAACTCTTATTTTCAATATCAAAAGGAATAGGGAAAGCAGTAATATAATAATATTCATTTTGAAGTTTAACCTTGAATCCTCTATTAATTAACGTATCAAAATTTGCAGTTTCACTGGCTAATTTAAGTGCCTCATAATAATATTTATTAGTCTCTTTTCTCAATATTTCATAACCGCTGTTCAACCAATTATACTTATCACTTTTAGTTGGAGATACTTTAGCTGGAGATACTGTAGCTGGAGATACTTTAACTGAAGATACTTTAACTGAAGATAGTTTAACTGAAGATAGTTTAGCTGATGGTAGTTTAGCTAAGGGAGATCCAACTGACACTGATTTTATTGACGACAGTACCACTGTCTTTAAATCAAAATCATCCTGAAACTGACTAATGAGATGTTTCAGCGATGTACTAATAACTAAAACTGCACTTTGTAAATCAAACTTTAAAGGTATGACGATATTGATGATACAAATATCTTGGCAAACAATATAATGATCTGGTAAATCCGACACAGCGGTTGATTTAATATATCGCTCGACATATTTTGGTTCATAACCACCATATTTATAAGCAATATTGTGCTTATTATCTAATTGATAAAGCGCAGCACCTTGTACTCCACGATCAAAAGGCAAATTCAGCCACTCTTTTGCCAGAAATTCAGCACTATCTTGATGTGTATCGTTTTGTGTAGCTTTGTAAATAATATCTTGAATATTTTCAACGTGCGTTTTGATGGCTTTAGTCAAATATCCTTCAGACATTATTGTAAATTCAAATTTTTCTTGCTCCAATCGCTTATCTAATTCCATATTCCCGATGATGGAATAAACGATCAAAACAATAGATTGAAATAAAGAGAATAAAACAAACACCTTCCAAATCAAACTGATTCTTTTTGGCAGCAACACCGATAAAAATAAACCTATTCCCCGCCTGCAGTTCACTAAAAATTTAAACATAGTGAATCCCTATCCTTTTAATTTTTTATCAAAATCCCCTATTACACGCAGCGCGTTTACCATCCCAAATAAATTAATTTTGTTTGTTGCTCCGTTTTAACAGAAACATCAATAAAATTGTTAAATATAACTTCAACAGGATCAGCCTGATCATTTTTATCAATTAACAACACAGGTAATAAAGTAAGTAATAAAATTGAATTTCGAAAGGTATGACATGGACGAGAGGTAATAATCACTTATTTCTGCGTCCCAAACCCCTTCCTTTTGATGATTTAAGTATCGTAGCTACTTTTTTATAAATCAAATTTACGGCGTTTTTTTTCTATTTTTACCTAAAACCAACGAATTTAGGCAAAAAAAAACCGATAGACGTGCTATCGGCTGTTTAGCTATGAGGAAAGCTAAAATATACAAATTAATGGCTCTGTTCCATAATACTGTTGTCCCTCGATGAATCCCCTATTTTTAAAGGGTTAGGCGATAAATTGGTTTTTTAACGAGAATTAGTCACAGAGTCCTAGATATAAGGGTTGAGTTTAATTCCATTTGAAGGGACAACAATTATCTACAACAGAGCCAAATTAATACAACAAGCGTTCACATTAGGAACAAATAAATTATAAAATATTTATATAAATAATGTAAAGCACATTATGTAAATAAATTACATTAACGTAAAGTTATTCCATATAATCATATAAAACCACCTTGCTTTGGTGTTTTAAAACCTTTGATTTGACCAATAAACCTCGTAACTGTAACTTTAATACACAATTAATGTGCCTGTTCCCAATTATCACCAATACCAAATTCGGCAATCAGGGGCACGCTAAGTTCTACTGCATTATTCATTATTTCGACTAATTTAGCTGTTGTTTCCTCAACAATGTCTTGATGAATTTCGAAAATTAACTCATCGTGTACCTGCATGGTCATTGTTATACGATCATCATTTTGCTCAAGGATCCACGCATCCACGTCTAACATCGCCTTTTTAATGATATCAGCCGCAGTTCCCTGCATTGGTGCATTAATTGCGGCTCGTTCAGCCGCTTTTTTCCGCATCTGATTTTTAGCCTTAATATCAGGTAAATACAAACGACGTCCATAAAGTGTTTCAACATAACCCTGCTCAAATGCCTGCTGACGCATTTCACTCATATAGGCTAAAACTCCCGGATAGCGTTCAAAATATTTATCCATATAATCTTGAGCTTGATTTCGACCAACACCAAGCTGTTTCGATAGACCGAAGGCTGACATACCATAAATTAAACCAAAATTTATCGCTTTAGCACTACGACGTTGATCGGTAGTAACCGCGTCAAGCTCAACAGCAAAAATTTCTGCCGCTGTAGCACTATGAATATCACGCCCTTCTGAAAAAGCCTGAACTAAACCCGGATCATCAGATAAGTGTGCCATTATGCGTAATTCTATTTGAGAATAATCAATAGCAACTATTTTATGCTCAGGTGGTGCAATAAAGGCTTGACGAATTTTTCGACCTTCTTCACTTCTAATTGGGATATTTTGTAAATTTGGATCTGTCGAAGATAAGCGACCAGTTGCAGCAACAGCCTGATGGTATGAGGTATGCACGCGATTAGTTTTACTATCAATCATTAATGGTAACTTATCAGTATAAGTAGATTTTAACTTACTCAAGCCTCTATTTTCTAGAATAATTTTAGGCAAAGGATAATCTAACGCAAGCTCCTGCAACACTTCTTCTGCTGTTGAAGGCGCACCTTTAGGCGTTTTCTTGATCACAGGAATTTTAAGATCTTCAAACAAAATTTGTTGTAACTGTTTAGGCGAACTTAAGTTAAAAGATTTGCCTGCAAGATTGTGCGCTTCAATTTCCAATTCATCAAGACGTGCACCAATAGTAGTACTTTGTTGATCAAGTAAGTCACTATCAATTAATACACCATTTTGCTCCATACGAGCCAGCACCGGCAACAATGGCATTTCAATATCATTAAATACCGACAACTGATTACTGTGTTTTTCAAGTTGAGGGTATATGGCCTGATGCAAACGTAATGTAATATCAGCATCTTCAGCCGCATAATAGCCTGCTTTTTCAATATCAATCTGATTAAAGGTTAATTGTTTTTTACCTTTACCCGCTATATCTTCAAAGTGAACCGTTTTGTAACCTAAATACTTATCCGCTAAAGCATCCATATTATGACGAGTGGCAATACTATTTAAACAGTAAGACTCAATCATCGTATCAAAATCTACACCTTGTAGTTCAATACCGTATTTAACCAAAATATGACTGTCATATTTTAAGTTCTGTCCTACCTTTGCCAACGTTTTACTTTCAAGCAACGGCTTTAATTGCGACAACACCCAATCAAAATCAAGCTGTTCCGGCGCTTCAGGGTAATCATGCATTAATGGCACATAAGCCGCTTTACCAACCTCGACAGCAAATGATAAACCTACCAACTCTGCTTTCATGTAATCAACGCTGGTCGTTTCGGTATCAAAAGCAAAAAACTCTGATCCCTCTAATTTTTTTAACCATAATTCAAAGCTTTTTTTATCTAAAATAACCTCATATTCAGCTTCAATTGTCTCAACAGGAGTTGCCACTGATTCATCATCAGCAACATCTGCTTCAATATTCAATTCTTTATTCGAACCAGCTTTTAAATCAGCCAGCAAGCGTTTTAGCTCATAAGTCGTATACAGACTGGTTAATGCTTCAATATCAGCTTCAACTGGCTGTAAATCATTAACGTTTTGTTCAAGTTCAACATCTAACTTAATCGTAGCCAATTGATAAGACAAAGGTAGAAAATCGAGTGCTTCACGCAAATTTTCACCTATTTTACCCTTAACACTATCGGCATTTGCAATAACTGTTTCCAACGACCCGTGCTCCAACAACCATTTTACCGCTGTTTTTGGACCACATTTGTTTACGCCCGGAATATTATCAACCTTGTCACCCATCAAGGCTAAGTAATCAATAATTTGATCTGGTCTTACACCAAATTTTTCTTCAACACCTGCTTCATTTAATTCAACATTAGTCATGGTATTAATCAAACGCACGTGCGAATTAACCAACTGAGCCATGTCTTTATCACCTGTTGAAATAACAGTTTCAATACCAGCGTCACTTGCTTGTTGTGCTAACGTACCAATAACGTCATCAGCTTCCACCCCTTTAATAACCAAAAGAGGCAGGCCCATTGCTTTTATAATTTGATGTATAGGCGCAATTTGTGTCCGTAAATCATCAGGCATTGGAGGACGATTTGCCTTGTAATCTGTATATAAGTCATTACGAAACGTTTTTCCTTTCGCGTCAAAGATCACCACAACATTACCATTGGGATAATCTTTATGCAGACTTTTAAGCATATTCAGCACACCGGTAATGGCACCCGTAGGTTGACCATCTTTAGTCGATAATGCTTGCAAATACGGCACATGGTAAGCACGAAATAAATAAGAAGAACCATCCACTAAAATAAGTGGTGATAATGGTGAAGTTGGTGCTGGAATTGTCATGATAATTTAAGACTTATGAAAAAGTTTTGCTAAGGATGCCACAAAGCGCATTTTCTCTCCACTTTCATTATAAAGAAAGTGTGAATTTTTGGTTTTTTCTGTGGATAAAGTTGTTGACAAGCACACTAAAATGCTCAAGGATTTTTCAACCGATAAGTAAAATACAATTTACTTATATGATTTTATTGAAAAAAAAGAAACCTAAAATCCTTTTATTATGCGATTTTATATTTTTTATTTTTGTGGATAAAAATTTATCCTGACTATTTCCTAATTGTTCAAAAATCAAACAAAGGAAAAATAGAGACGTAAGAGGTTACCAGAATTTTTCCGCAATACCAGACAATTATCAGTGATTTAACATTTACCAAGATAAAACAACATTTCTAACCATTTCTAATTTTCTCCCAGACATTATCCTACTCT
>JABSOJ010000197.1 GCA_013216005.1 Alteromonadaceae bacterium
TCTGCTCATTACAGTTAAGTTATACGTATTAGGAGCCAATATGATCCAGGGGACTCAGGGACAAGATGAAATTGTCCAAAAACAACACAAAAAAAACTGGCGTCGCACCTTGTTAATGGCTTTGGTTATTATTGTGATCACCAGCCTATTCATGCCAACATTGAGTCGCTGGTATTCTGGTTTACGCTTAATAGAGCGGGAAGGCTTATTGACCGCGAAGGTCTTTGGCGGCGTTTTTATTCGTGATGTTGCGGTGTCAGGTAAATTGGTCGCTGCAAATGCGCCTAAGTTATATAGTTCTGAGCCCGGTAAAATAACATTGCTCGCTAAGCCCGGTGATATGGTTGCTAAAAACGATATCATTGCCGTTATTGAAAGTCCGGAGCTTGAGGCATTGTTAACGCAGGAACAGTCGTTGTTTGAACGGTTAAAAATTGAAGCTGATCGTGGCGCACTTATCGATGATGAAGCACAGTTAGATTTAGAACGTAGTTTGGATATCGCTCAGGTTAGTTTAATTGCTGAGCAAAGAGAAAAAGCTCGGGCTGAAATCGCTTTTAATAAACATTTGATCAGTGAAATAGATTTCGTACAGAGGAAAGATGCTTTACTTAAAGCCGAATTATTTCATCAACATGCATTAAAACGGGTTGCTCTGGCAAAAAAACGCTTGAGTTTTGAAAGTCAAACCCGTGATTTTTCGGTTAAAAGACAAGGTTTAGTGTTAGCCGAGCTAGAAAGACGACAGCATGAATTGGACATTCGATCGCCAGTTTCCGGTATTGTTGGTAATTGGCTGGTGGCTCAAAAGGAGCAAGTAGCAGACTCTCAAGTGTTGATGACGGTCGTTGATTTATCCCAGTATGAGGCTGAGCTTAATGTGCCTGAATTTTATGCTGATGATTTAGGTCTTGGTCTGCAAGTTAATCTAACCTTAGCAGGCAAAAAATTTATCGGAAAAATTGGTTCTATTTCTCCCGAGGTACTAAATAATCAGATTAGAGTGCGTGTGAATATTCCAGCAAATAGTGGTATTAAAATGCGACAAAACCAACGGTTAAATGCCCGTATTGAATTTGAAAAGAAAGACAATGTTTTAATGGTTAAACGGGGAGCGTTCTTAAAATCAACGGCTGGAAAATCAGTTTTTGTCATCAGCAAGGATAAAGCCCAACGTCAAACCATTCAAACCGGATCGGCTAGTGTTGAATATATCGAACTAATATCAGGTGTTAATGAAGGTGACACTTTAATTATTTCAGATTACAAAAAATTTAATGAAGAGCAGCAGATTTTATTAACTTATTAGTATCAAAAAAAGTTTGTATAAAAAAAAGAACTGACCCTGATCCCTGATAAGTGCTTAAGGTAAAAATACGGCTCTGTTCCATAATACTGTTGTCCCTCGATGAATCCCCTATTTTTAAAGGGTTAGGCGATAAATTGGTTTTTTAACGAGAATTAGTCACAGAGTCCTAGATATAAGGGTTGAGTTTAATTCCATTTGAAGGGACAACAATTATCTACAACAGAGCCAAAAATACACATCCTGAAGACACCATCTTTATGGGCTGCAAGACTGATAAAGGAATTAAAGTTATGTTAAAAATGAACAATATCAGCCGGATTTTTCGTAGTGAGACCATTCAAACTCATGCATTAAGAAATTTCGATTTAAACGTTAGTGCAGGAGAATTTGTGGCGGTTACCGGTCCTTCGGGTTCGGGTAAATCAACCTTTTTAAATGTTGCCGGTTTATTAGATGGTTTTGATGAAGGTGACTATAGCCTTGATGGGGTTAGCGTAAAAGGATTATCCGACGATGAATTATCCAGGTTGCGCAATGAGAAGATTGGTTTTATTTTTCAAAACTATAATTTGATCCCTGATTTTAGTATTTTTGACAATGTTGATATGCCACTTCGTTATCGGGGATTTAATAGTAAAGAACGTAAACGGCGGATAGAACACGCGTTAGAGCAAGTAGGACTTGCCAGCAGACATAATTATCTTCCTAGCCAACTTTCGGGCGGGCAGCAACAAAGAGTGGCAATCGCAAGAGCTTTAGCGGGTGAGCCTAAAATACTGCTGGCGGATGAACCCACAGGTAATCTTGATTCTTTGATGGCGCGACAGGTGATGGAATTGCTGTTTAGTTTAAACCAACAGGGCAGTACCATCATTATGGTGACACATGATTCTGATCAAGCCAGAGCCGTAAATCGTAATGTGCAGATCATTGACGGTCAAATTACCGACCACAGTATTTATGCACCTATGTCTATACCTATTCAACAGCCAGCTTAAAGGAGGTCGACAGTGGAAATGTTAATTTATTATATCAAGTTAAGTTGTCGCAATTTTGCCCGAAACTCCTTGTTTTTTACTTTGATGATCACCACCTTGGCAGTTGGTGTTGGGGTTTTGCTGGCTAATTTATCGATATTAAAATCTATGGCTTCTGATCCAATTCCAGAGAAAAGTGATCGTGTTTTTAACGTTTCTCTTAATACCTGGCCAAATAAAAATACCCTTCATGAACAGCCGTTACCGATATTACGCTATCAAGATGCGATGCACCTTTTAAAAAGTGATATCCCAACGCATAGCTTAGTTCATTATGCATCCAGCGTGTATGCTCGTGACAGTGAATCTAATAGCTTAAGCCGTTTTAGCGCTAGTGTACGCGCAACTACACAAGGTTTTTTTCCGCTCACTGACGCCCCCTTTGCTTATGGGACTGCCTGGCAACAACCCAACGCCCTTGAATTGGTGATTGGTGACATCCTTAATCAAAAGTTATTTGGCGGGGGAAATAGTGTCGGTAAAAATGTAGAAATAGATGGCAAGTTATTTCTGGTTGTTGGTGTACTGAAACCTTGGAAATTAAAGCCTAAATTTTATCATGCCAGCAACGGTAGGGCATTTAACTTAACTGATGATATTTTTGCGCCATTAGAAGTAGCACTAGATAGTGAATGGGGAATTGGAGCCCAGCAATCTTCAACGGTGAGGATCTCATCGTCATCTGATACCCGGAATAAAAACTCTTATTACTTGCAGGCATTTGTGCAACTGGATAATGCTCAACAAAAAGCGAGTTTTCAAAATTATCTCGATAGTTACAGTCAGAGTTTAAAAGATGCAGGCCAACATCCGTTGGATATAAATAATAAACTTTATGATGTTAATGCATGGTTGAAAAAAAATAATGTGGTTGATGATCGAATGCTTGCTTTTGGTTTAGCGACTGTCTTATTTTTGGCTGTGTGTATCTTTAACGCCAGTAGTTTGTTGATTGCACGATACCATGGGGCTAAATTTGAAACTGGACTTAGGCGAGCTGTTGGAGCAAGTAGAAAAGATCTTTTTTACCAGGGAGTCGTTGAAAGTTTACTTATCGGGATAAGTTGTGCGCTATTAGCTTCAGTACTTAGCTGGATCTTTTTACAATTATCGATAAGTTTTTTTCCTCATCTGGAAGATATTGCAGAGATTGATAATGAGTTATTGTTACTCGGCGTGGTAATTTCAGTCAGCACGGTTTTTTTTAGTGCACTTTATCCATTAATTCGTTCTTGTACAACGAGTTTGTCGGCCGAAATTAAATAGGGGATCATGATGAATTTAAAAGCACTGTTAAAGTCTATGTTATTGAGGAAATTCGCCACAGCACTCTTGTTAGTACAACTTGTCTTAACTTTAGGCTTAGTTGTTAATACCGTATTGCTGACACTTGATGCCAGAGAAAAACTCAATAATCCGCTGGGTTTTGATATTGATAACCTTATTGTTGCTGAGCTGTTACCAACTTCCGGGGCATATCATGATACCAGTTATTATATGTCTATTACCCACCAAGATATTCGCAAACTCACAGCATTGGATGGGGTGATTAGTGCGGCATACTATAATCAACTGCCTATTCAACGTGGGGGTAGCAACGGTAATTTTCAGGATATAAATTCCCCTGAGGATAAAATTATTGAACGTGATCTTGGCATGGTGCCATTTTTTTATTCAAGCGAACTTGGGTTGTCGAACTTAGGGGTTGAATTGATTGCTGGTCGCCAGTTAACGGTTGATGATGATGTCAGTGAATTAGTGCATAAAGGTCAAACCGAGGGGCTGGAGCAAAATATCATTATCACCGAATCATTAGCCAAGGCTGTTTATCCTGACAAATCGGCTCTCGGTCAGTTGACCAATAATGGCCGGATTGTTGGTATTGCTAAAGATTTTGCTGTTAGTCCCAGTTTTACCGGACGACACCGATATTTTGGCGTCTTTGGTCACTTTATGTTTGCCAGAGCTTCTTTTACGCAAAGTTATGTCATTCAAGTAGAACCAGGTCAAATGGAAAATGTACGGAAACAAATTTCAGCGACTATTTTATCGGTACAGCCGGAACGTGATGTTTTGGATGTCTACAGTATGAGAGAGCGCCTGCAACAATTTTATTCTGAGGAAACTGGTCTGGCGAGCCTTTTTGCGATGTTATGTTTGTTAATGATATTGGTGACTGTGGTCAGTAGTTTTGCCCATGCCCATTTTTATGTGTCTCAACAACGAAAGTTGATTGGCATTCGACGAGCACTTGGTGCTACCAAAAAGGACATTATGTTATATGTTTTTAGTGAAAATTGGTTGATGAGTTTATTTGCCAGTTTATTAGGTGTAGCTGCAGTGGTTGGTATAAACATGGCACTCAGTCAAGTGATCGCTATCGATAAACCAGATAGCCTGTTATATTTACTTGCAGTGGCGACAATTTTCATTACGGGTACTCTGGCGACCTGGTTACCCGCTTATAAAACAACTAAGATAGCGCCAGTAACGGCTACACACACGGTATAGTTGATTTTCAACAAGACTAGTACTAATACAGTAAAGAAGTAATAAAGTAATAGTTATTACTTATTAGTAAATAAAGTATTAATTGGATTTTGCAAGAGGACATTAATGAAACGGATCTTAATTGTTGATGATAACCCAGACATTTTGGATGCATTAGATTTATTGCTAAGTCTGCAAGATTATCAGGTATTACAGGCCAGTACCGTAAAAGAGGCGGTACTGGCGTGCTCTCGTCAGCAAGTTGACCTGATGATTCAGGATATGAATTTCAGTGAAGGAACCACTTTGGGTGAAGAAGGAAAGAAGCTATTTTATGATATCAGGCAAAACAATCCAGATTTGCCCGTGATCTTAATTACCGCTTGGGGAAGTATTGAAACCGCGATAGAGCTGGTTAAAGCGGGCGCCAAAGATTATTTGCCCAAACCATGGAACGACACTAAGTTACTTGAAATAATCGCCAGTCACGTCAACCTTTCTGGTAAACAAAATAGCGGCAAACCGAATCGCGGTGATCAGCAGAGCCGGTCGTCCAAGATGAGTATTATCTATCAAAGTCTGGAAATGGCCAGTTTAATTGACATGGCAGGAAAAGTTGCCCAATCGGATATCAGTGCATTAATTACGGGGCCGAATGGCTCAGGCAAAGAAAAACTGGCGGATTATATTCATCAAAACTCTAGTCGTTCCAATCGGCCTTTTATTAAAGTCAATATGGGGGCTATTCCCCATGAGTTAATGGAAGCTGAACTTTTTGGCAGCCAAAAAGGCGCTTTTACCGGCTCGGATAGCGAAAGAATAGGGCGTTTTGAGGCAGCTGATGGGGGAACTTTGTTTTTGGATGAAATTGGCAACATGTCGCTGGCGGGACAAATGAAATTGCTGAGAGTATTGCAAAGCGGTGAATTTGAACGCCTGGGCTCAAGCGTAACTATTAAAGTGGATGTCAGAGTTATTAGCGCCACTAATACTGAATTGTCGGTGGCAATCAGGCAAGGACAGTTCAGAGAAGATCTTTATTATCGTCTCAATATGGTAGAGCTAAAATTGCTAGCTTTGTGTAAACGTAAAGCCGATATTTTACCTTTGGCACGTCATTTTATTGGTTTTGATCACACGTTAAGTAAAGATGCAGAGCAATTTTTAGTCAATCATCACTGGCCAGGTAATGTCAGGGAATTAGAAAATGCCTGCAAACGTGCGATGATTTTTTCCAGTAATGGTATTATCAATAGCACAGATTTATCGAATATGGATCAGCAACATAAGTTCTGTGAAAAAACTCATTTGCAACAAGTTTTAGAGAAACATCAGTGGAACATTTCTCATGCTGCCAGTGAATTGGGCTTAAGTCGTCAGACCCTTTACCGGCGGATAGAAAAATACCGCTTAAGGCCAAACGAGTTGTGATATGTACCTGCTAGCAATACTTTTTATTAATACTGTTTTTTTAATATTTGCCACCTATTTGTTACCGCAAGCGCCTTTGCTGATTGCGACTACTGGCGGGGGCTTAGTGATCCTTATTTTTTTGTTGCTCAGGCGTGACAATAAACAAAGGCATCACATGATAAAATGCCTCGAAGATGGGTTGTTATGTTTTAATGACGGTGATTTTTCGGCAAGCCTGACTGAAAAAGCACCAAAACAATATCAGCACTTATTTAAGTTATTTAATCAAACTGGCGATAAACTCAGAGTTGAGAGGCAGCACCTTTATCATCGTGAAATGTTGCTCGATAAAGTACTGAGTTCTTCACCGGTACTAACTATTTTGGTTGATCATCGTCAGCATATTGTATTTGCTAATCGAGCTGCGCTAGAATCTTTTAAACCCTATGGCTTAATGCCCGGGCAGGACTGGCTCAAGTTGCTTGATAAACTCCCGGAGGAATTTCAAAGTGCCTTAACAGCGCGAGGTGAAGCTATCTTCACTGTGAGCGATGAAAATAATCAACAACAAGCCTGGCATGTAGCCATGTCATCGGTACGCATGCATCAGGCTCAACACCAGCTTTATTTATTAAGAACCATAACCGAAGAGCTTTCAAAACAAGAAGTAGCAACCTGGAAGAAGGTTATAAGTGTTATCAGCCATGAGCTTAATAACTCCTTAGCGCCGATCAGCACTATGTGTCACAACGGGACTTTGTTAGCAAATAACTTAGACGAACCGAGATTAGACCGGGTGTTTAATTCCATCAGTCGGCGGATCAATCATTTAAACGAATTTATCAAAGGTTATGCCAGTCTGACAAAACTGAAATTACCTCAAAAAACGTCTTTAGACTGGTCAGAGCTTATTGAACACCTCAATAGCCTGTTTCCGTTTAAATTATCAGCTCCATTACCTGAAAAGCCAATCATTGCCGATGGTGCACAGCTAGAGCAGGTATTAATTAATATCCTGAAAAATGCCTACGAAGCGGATAAATCGCATAAAGTCGAACTTTCCATTAAAGAAATAGCAAACAAAAAAGTTAAAATTGAAATAACCGACCAAGGGATCGGGATGTCAGAGGAAGTATTGCAAAATGCTTTGTTACCTTTTTATTCCACCAAACATTCAGGCACTGGTCTGGGCCTTGCGCTATGCCGTGAAATTGTCGAAGCGCATCAAGGTAAAATGATATTTAGTAACATAGAACAAGGCGGGTTAAGTGTGAGTGTTATTTTGCCCATGGGATGAGTTTTAAGCTGAGTTAGCCTTTTGATGTAGAGTAGGCCGCAGGCTTCGCATAGCTTATCCAACGGCCTACTCTACTTTGATTTTGACTCTTTTGATTTGATGATTTGATAAACTGCCAATAACGTCTATTTTAATAATCCTATTTTAATAAATAAGTGGGGATCCCTCAGGGTCAGTGTAACTTGAGTGTAAAATAACACCCTTCAAATTAATCTCAACACCACTCTGAATCCAATTTAGTTTGATATGTTTTCTGAAATATCATGTCGTTGGGTAGAACGATATTTGATCCTAATGATTATTTTTATCACTGTTCCGGCATTTTTTCTCTATCGGTTTTTGATCAAGGATACGATTGGTTGTATCGTCAAGGTAGTAA
>JABSOJ010000002.1 GCA_013216005.1 Alteromonadaceae bacterium
ACATAAAAAAACCGACGCAATGTCGGTTTTAATTACATTCTAAACAATTGAATGTGAATGATATTTTTTAAATTGAAAATGAAGAACCACAGCCACAGGTAGTCGTTGCATTAGGGTTGTTTACGAGGAAGCGACTGCCTTCAATACCTTCAATGTAGTCTACTTCACCACCAACTAAGTACTGTAAACTCATAGGATCAATTACCATCGTCACCCCTTGTTTAACTACTGTCATGTCACCTTCATTAATTTTTTCATCGAAAGTAAAACCATAGCTAAAGCCAGAACAACCTCCACCAGTAACATAAACCCTTAATTTCAATTCAGGATTTTCTTCCTCGATGATCAAGGATAAAACTTTACTCGCCGCAGCATCAGTAAATTTGATAGGTAACTCTGGAGAAGATTCGATATTTGACTCAGTTGTCGACATAGTACTCTGCATAACGATAAAAACTAAGCTGAATTATCTTAAACTTGAGTGTTTTAGTCAAGTATTACGTCAAACTACTTAGCGTGCTAAAACGAGATCTAAACAATAAGGTTATTTTCAGCCCGTTGTTTTCCACGGATAACTTTCATTAACTCGACGGTGCTTCTGCCACTTGCCTTTGGGTAAAATAACAGAAACCTTAATATTTTCCGGAGTAAACCCTTCAGGAAGAGTAAATTCCCCTTCGATAATTTGAAAGTATTTAAAATTAAACGATAATTCTTTTTTAGATAAAGAAGATATTTTTGTTAAGGCAAGTTTATGAGGTTTATCCGCTAAACTACCAGTAAATGCCAATTCTACATAACCTTTAGCGTAGCGTTTTTTAAGCAGTTGCTGAACCAAAGTTACCTGAAAACGAAAATGACGCGGACTTTGTGTAGCTGCAATAGTGAAGTTATCTATCACCAAACCATCGGCTTGCTTTTCTGGTGCCATTACTTTTTCATAAAAAGCCAGTTCTTTTTTCACCTGATAATGCTGTTTTTCCATTTCAGCAAGCAATTTTAATGAACGTTGACTAGATAAACGTTCAACGGCTAATTCGGTTTCCAGAATATGTATACGACGAACTTGTTCTTCTTCATGTTGGTAAAAAACTGCTAATCTTTTGTTCTGCAGAGACAAGGTATCCATTTGGTATTCATGATAAAAGTTGCCCATTCTATAACCACTATAAAGACATACCACGACGATAGTCAGCAGCAACAAGGCCGAGCGAAATGGTCCCAAGCCTTCTACAACTTTATTTAGATTTATTTTTGCTAACCAATTCATTTGAAAAGTATTATGATATCCAGTAATCCGTAATTTTAATTATCCAGTAAAACGACTTATAAAAGTCACCAATAATAAAAATGATAACTCTTACTTCACTGAGAAAACGATTAGCCTTCCCCAAATTATCTTGGCAACTTTGCGTATTATCCATGCTAGGGGGTGCGGCGGCGGCGGCGGTAGTGATTTTTTTCAACCTTGCAATTATCACAATCGGTGAATCATTTTTAACCACCAGCGACGACTATACCAGCTTACCTCCAATAAGTCGTTTTCATTTGCCTATTTTAGGTGCTTTAGTGATATTTTTAATCGGTCGACTTACCGGTTATCAATATATTCGTGCCGGCATTCCATTTGTTATACATCGTTTAAAAGTAGCCTACGGGGTTATACCTCTTAAAAACACCCTCAATCAATTTTTTGGTGGCATCATTGCGCTTGCATCAGGCTTTTCTGTTGGTAGAGAAGGTCCTGTCGTACATTTAGGTGCAGCATGCAGCAGTTATATTGGTAATAGACTTAACTTACCAAATAACAGTGTCAGGACTTTATGTGCTTCAGGAATTGCAGCCGGCATTGCTGCTTGTTTCAACACACCAATTGCAGCCGTTATTTTTGTTATGGAAGTTATTCTGCGTGAATATGAGATTCATATTTTCATCCCTATTATGTTAGCAGCAATCGTCGGGTCTATGCTAACCAGCTTCTTTCTAGGCCCCCTTCACGATTATGAGTTTATCGGGCAAATATCATTGACCATGCAACATTACCCGGCTTTAATTGCCTTAGGTATTTTTCTGGGTATGCTCAGCTCAGGTTTTAACTATTATATTGTTGCAATTATTAGCAAGTTTAAAAATCACCATATTTTCACCCGCTTAATGATCGCGTCATTAATTACAGGTACTTTAGGTTATTTCTTCCCCCATGCAATGGGTACGGGCTCCAGTGCTATTGCCTTTTTAATTGAACAACCCTGGCACACACAATTATTATTCAGCATACTTGCCGCTAAACTTGTCATGACCTTATTAGCAATTGGGTTAGGGGTACCTGGCGGCATCATCGGTCCAATTGTCAGTATTGGAGCCATTGCCGGAATATTTGGTGCTGTAATGCTTGGATTTTTTATACCGCTGGATCACCTCACCAACGATTTTGCCTTGATGGGTATGGCTGGTTTCATGGCTGCAACGTTAAATGCTCCATTGGCTGCTTTACTAACGGTGGTTGAATTATCAAATCAATTAGAAATAATGCTGCCAGCAATGATCGTTATTGCCACTTCCTGTTTAATATCCGGTCAGCTATTTAACAATAGATCCGTTTTCACCATGCAGCTTGATATTCAAAATCTAGTCTATCGCAAGCCTCCAATTGAAAAATCATTACAAAAAGTAGGCGTACTGGCAATAATGAACAGCAATTTTATTCTTTGCCAACAAGCACAGGTAAACGATAAAATGCTCTCTGAAAACAATATCCAGAATCCATTACTCATCCAACGAACCGTTGAAAATTCAACCTGCTTTTATTTGCCTCATACCGGTAAAAGCGGAAGCAAATATCAGGAACACCAGCTCATTCCTTTGTCTGTACAAGCAACGCTAGCAGAAGCTTATTTAGCCTTGTATAAACAACGTGGCGGGGCTGTCTACGTTTTTGATAAGAACGATGAAGATATTATTGGTTTAATAACTTTTGAACAAATACGGCAATATTTATTAGAGGGGAAAATATGAACATAATTTTATGGTTAAAAGCCTTTCATGTTATTTTTATGGTTGCATGGTTTGCGGGCATTTTTTATTTACCCAGGTTGTTTGTTAATCATGCAGAAAGCAATGAACCTGCGGTGATCAATCAATTGAAAGGCATGGAAAAAAGGCTATTGTACTTTATCACTCCATTTGCCATATTAACCGTCCTACTTGGTAGTAGCATCATATACGCTTATGGCTATGATTGGTTTGTTACCGCTAAATGGCTACATATAAAATTGGTCCTGGTCTTGAGTCTGTTGGTTTATCATGCTTATTGTTTTAAATTATTAAAAACTTTTCATCAGGATAAAAATACACGCTCAGGTAAATTTTACCGTATTTTTAATGAAGTTCCCGTACTGGTACTATTTGCTATCATTATTCTGGCTTATGTAAAACCATTTTAACTAATTGGTTTAGCATAATAATTTTGTACCTCATCAATCTTAACGACTAGAAATATCGATAGAATTTATTCAAAAACAACTGAGTTTATGCTATATTCTTGCCGCAAATTTCCCGATAGCGATATAAATTTAAAATGACCTAATGGTTTTTGCACGATAGGTTTATTCAAAGACGATTATTGTGCGAACTAAGGGCAGGTAATTCTTTATGATGAAGTTTCAAGGTGATCACATTCTTTCCGTCTCTCAATTTGATCGGGAGGCAATATCTCGCATTTTAGCAATATCAGCGCAAATGACTCCGTACGCCATGCGTCAAAAACGTTGTCTTGTACTCGAAGGGGCAATTTTAAATAATTTGTTTTTTGAACCCAGCACCCGCACCAGAGTCAGTTTTGGTACTGCGTTTAATTTACTGGGTGGTTTTGTTCGTGAAACAGTAGGACAAGAAAATACATCGTTAAGCAAAGGCGAGTCATTATTTGATACCGCACAAGTGATCAGTGGTTATTCAGATGTGATTGCCATGCGCCACCCCAAAATGCATTCTGTTGAAGAATTTTCCAAAGGCAGCTCGGTTCCGGTGATTAATGGTGGCGATGGAGCAAACGAACATCCAACGCAGGCATTATTAGATTTATTCACTATTCAGTCAGAAATGTCACCTTTTAATAAAGGTATTGATAATTTGCACATTACGCTAATGGGTGATTTAAAACACGGCCGTACCGTGCATTCCCTTTCAAAACTGCTTAGCCTGTATAACAATGTAAAAATCACGATGATTTCACCCAAGGCACTGCAAATGCCTGATAACGTTGTTTCAGCACTATCAAATGCCGGACATGAAGTAATCATCACAGATGAAATGGCGGGTAATTTAGCTTGCGATATAATTTATCAAACAAGAATTCAACAAGAACGTTTTGCCAGTAAAGATGAAGCGGATCTATATCGGGGCCATTTCAGTTTAAATAAAGAAGCTTATAAACAATATTGTAAGGAGTACACCGTAATAATGCACCCCTTACCTAGAGATTCCCGCCCTGAAGCAAATGAATTAGACACTGACCTAAATGATTTAGACAATTTAGCAATATTCAGACAAGCACAAAATGGTGTTTTAGTACGAATGGCTCTTTTTGCTTTAACTTTAGGGGTTGAGGACAAACTACAACAACATGAAAAACCAATAACTTGGCATACGAATAAAAACAAATAATCAAGAGCAAAGTCAAAAGCTGAAATCACACATCACAATGTGAAAGATTAATCCAAAATAAGCCACCTGGTGGCTTAAATAGAAATGCAAAGCAAATCTATTAAACAAGGAAGCGAATTACTATGATACAAAATTCTGAAAAACTATTTGATAAAGCACAAAAAATTATTCCTGGTGGCGTAAATTCACCTGTTCGTGCTTTTAATAGCGTGGGTGGTACACCATGTTTTATCAAACGAGCTGAAGGCGCTTATATATATGACGCCGATGATAAAGCTTATATAGATTACGTTGGTTCGTGGGGACCAATGATTTTAGGACATAACCATCCAGCCATTCTTGATGCCGTTATTGAAACAGCAAAAAATGGTTTAAGCTTCGGTGCACCAACTGAACTAGAAATAACGATGGCTGAAAAAGTACGTGAACTAGTACCTTCAATGGAAAAGTTACGCATGGTGAGCTCCGGAACCGAAGCAACAATGAGCGCCATTCGATTAGCTCGCGGTTATACTGGCCGTGATAAAATATTGAAATTTGAAGGGTGTTACCACGGACATGCAGATTCATTATTAGTAAAGGCTGGCTCTGGAGCATTAACCATGGGTGTACCAAGTTCTCCCGGTATTCCTGCTGATTTTGCCAAACATACCTTAACGGTCAGCTACAACGATATTGAACAGGTAAAAGAAATATTTGCACAATACAGTGATCAAATTGCCTGTATTATTGTAGAGCCCGTTGCCGGCAACATGAATTGTATTCCTCCTGTAGAAGGTTTCCTTGAAGGCTTGCGTGAAGTCTGTGATCAATATAAAAGTGTATTGATATTTGACGAAGTTATGACAGGTTTTCGTGTTGCCTTAGGTGGCGCGCAAGCACATTACAACATAGCTGCTGACTTAACCACACTAGGTAAAATTATTGGTGGTGGCATGCCTGTCGGAGCTTTTGGTGGCAAAACAGAAATTATGGATTACATTGCCCCTGTGGGTCCTGTTTATCAAGCAGGTACTTTATCTGGCAATCCTATTGCAATGGCAGCAGGACTTGCAGCATTAAATGAATTAGCGCAAGGCGATAAACATAAACAATTAAGTCTGGCAACTGAAAAACTGGCAATGGGTCTTAAAGCGGCAGCAGAACGCAACGGCGTTTCTCTCAGCATAAATTATGTTGGTGCTATGTTCGGTTTCTTCTTTACGGATGACAAAATTAATAGCGATTCACAAATCACCACATTTGAACAAGCAACAGCTTGCGATGCAGAAAAATTTAAACGTTTCTTTCATTTAATGTTAAATGAAGGTGTTTATCTGGCGCCTTCAGCCTTTGAAACCGGATTTTTATCTACGGCTCACAGTGATGATATTATTGAAAAAACCTTACTGGCAGCTGATAAATGTTTTGCTCAACTTTAAAAAGTTTTCCAAATGGTTTTAAAGAAAAATCCTGAGTAAATATCAGCCCTGCAGGATGGGTTAGCCAGTGGCATAACCCATCACAAATTTAATAACATATCTTAAATTTTGGCACTGACCATATAGGCTAAATTAGGGTTACAGTTCAACAATGTTTTCTGTTAATTTACATGAGTTCAAACCTATACAGGCTCTAGACTGTATCAACTTAAACATGACAATACACAAATATGAACTGTTACCCGGTTTGATTGGTGCCTAAATTTTCAATATATGATGTAATAAATTGAGTTTTATTGATGGGTTACGCCTGCGACTATAACCCGACATTTTTATCATTAGGCATTTTTTAATTAGGCTTTTTTTAATTAAGCATTTTTTAATTAAGCATAAGGGGATAACTACCTTACTGTTTTATGATAGTGATTTCTTTACTCTAAACTTTGAACCTAACTTTAAGCGCTTAACTTTACATTATATTTTATTATGCCAACCCAAAAATCAACTTTAACGTCTAAAGACAAGACTAAAAATAGTTCAAAAAATAGTTCAACAAACAATTCAAAAAAAAGCGCCAAAAACAGTGCCCAAAGCAATAAAGCCATCCCCGCTAAAGTAAGCAAACAACCAGACACCAATTTAGTTAATCAAACCAAAAACCGTAGATTTTTACGATGGTGTTTCAAAACCTCGATAAAGCTCATGCTAATTATTGCGGTAACAATAGGCATATATTCAATTTACCTTGACAGTAAAGTTAGAAATAAATTTGAGGGACAACGTTGGCAAGTTCCCATTCAGGTATTTGGCAAAATAGATCAACTACAACTAAATGCCCCGATTAACATTAACGGCATCACAGAAACACTTGGTGCAAATGGCTATAAAAAAGTAACAACTGTGACCCAAGCAGGACACTACGCGGCAACAAAAAACAGACTCATTATTTATCGACGTAAATTTGATTTTGGCGCAGGAATAGAACCGACAGCTAAAATTTTAATTGATGTGAAAAATAACAAAATCACACAACTTACCCTCGATAACAGACCCGTTAAACAAGTAACACTGGAGCCGATATTAATCGACCGGATATTACCTGAAAGTAAAGAAGACAGAATACTCATTTCACTGGAAAACGTGCCGGAACAATTACTTGATACCTTATTACTGGTTGAAGACAGAGATTATTATTTTCATGCCGGCATTTCCCCTGTAGGTATCTTGCGCGCTTTGTACAAAAATTTTCGTGCAGGACGCACAGTGCAAGGAGGCAGCACTTTAACCCAACAACTGGTTAAAAACATGTTTTTAACCAGAGATAAAACTCTCTGGCGTAAAGTGAATGAAGCAATTATGGCGCTGATCCTTGAATACAGATACAGCAAAGATCAACTACTAGAAGCTTACCTTAATGAAGTCTATTTAGGACAACATTACGCCAACGGCATTTATGGATTTGGTTTAGCCGCTAAGTTTTATTTCGGTAAGAGTATTGAGCAATTAAACATTGAGCAAATGGCAATGTTAATTGGACAAGTAAAAGGCCCAAGCTATTACGATCCGTGGCGTTACCCTGAACGGGCGAAGAACAGACGCGACCTTATCCTGAAATTAATGTTTCAACAACATTATTTATCACAAGTTGATTTTGAATATGCGATTGAATCACCATTATCAATTCGAAAACACAGACGATTACAAAAGCAAAATTATCCTGCATATTTACAACTTGTTAAGCAGGAACTGAATCAACATTTATTAGACGTTCAACAACAGTCGGGCATACGTGTATTTACCGGATTCTCTCACTTTAGTCAGCAAAACTTACAGCAAACTGTCAGCAATTTATTACCCAGTTTAGAGAAAAAATACCAACAATCAGATCTGCAAGCGGCAATGCTGGTTACCGATATACCCTCGGGTGAAATTCGCGCATTAGTAGGCGATCGAAAAAGTGGCTACGCTGGTTTCAACAGAGCATTACATGCGCAAAGACCTATCGGATCTTTAATTAAACCAGCGGTATATTTAGCTGCTTTGGAACGCTACGAGCAATTTAACTTAGCTTCAATACTTAAAGATAAACCCATTGTTCTTACCAGTGATGCAGGTAAAGAATGGCGCCCTAAAAATCACGACGGAAAATTTCGCCAGCAGGTTAGTTTAAATGACGGTTTAGTATATTCATTAAATGTTCCCACCGTTAATTTAGGGATGAAATTAGGATTAAATAAAGTTATCGATGCCATTGGGTTACAAGGCTACACAAAAGATATAACAGCTCGCCCTTCATTACTGCTGGGGGCAATTAATATGTCTCCTTATGAAATTAATCAACTATATCTGCCTGTTGCAGCTAAAGGCATGTACCAGAAAAGCCATGCAATCACCAAAATCCTGTCAAGCCAATCAGAAGTATTGTGGCAATATAAGAATCAGATGGAACAAAGATTTTCAACTCAAGCCTCCTTTCTGATTGATCACGCCCTAAACCAGGTGACAAAAAAAGGCACGGCTAAATCTCTTACCTGGCGATTAAAAAATAAACGCCTGGCAGGAAAAACAGGTACAAGTAATGATTTACGCGACAGCTGGTTTATTGGCTACGATGCTAAACATTTAGTAACCACCTGGGTTGGCAAAGATGATAATAAAACAACAAAATTAACCGGCAGCAGCGGTGCTTTAGTTTTGTTTGCCGATTTTATGAAAAAACAAGGCGTAGTAAACAAACCTATAAAAACACCGGATGGAATTGAATTAGCCCTTTTTGAAACCAAAAGCGGCCATGCTGTCACCGCAAATTGTTCCGATACTATTGAATATCCGGCAATTAAAGCAGGAATAAAAATTAAGGCCGACTGTTTGCCGGAAGTTGAAAAGGAGGTATCTTGGTTTGATCGTTTGTTTGGTGGTTGATGTTTGATGTTTGATGTTGTAATTTTATCAAACACCCCTGAAATGATTTAGCTAGTGCCCGTCCCGAAACGTTAACTATATGAAATATAATAAAAAAGTATAAAGAAAGAGAAAGATACTCCGGTAGGTTTGTTATAATCAAATGTACTAACAAACTGATTTTAAACAAAAAACCGGAGTATAGGATGCGCGAAACACACAATCCACAAGCCAGTATATTCGAATTTTACGGTGAACACGAGACCGGACAGCAACTAAAAATAATCTCCTCCATATTGGATGCGAACCCCACGATTATTGATGCAGCCTCTACTGTATTGATTAAGCCTAATACCAATGAAACAGGTAGAAATGGTTTGACTGTTGATTCGATTGTTAGGGCAGGTTTACTCAAACAGATGATGGGCCTAACGTATGATGAACTTAGCTTTTATTTAGAAGATTCATTAAGTTACTGTACATTTGCTCGGGTAGACTACCTCAATGGACCTTCCAAAACCTGCTTGCAATCATGTATCAGCAAAATTGATGCCCCTACTTGGGAGTCAATCAACCGAATACTATTAGCTGATTCAGCGGCAAAAGGCATTGAAAAAGGACGCATGGTGCGTATCGACAGTACCGTCACTGAAAGTAATATCCATGAGCCAACAGATAGCAGTTTATTATGGGATTGCGTACGAGTGATGGTTCGCCTGCTTCATGGGCTAAAAAACGCAATAGTACCAGGAGAATTTTACTTTTGTGACCGTAGTCGGGCAGCAAAAAAACGCATGAATAACATCGCCTATATGAGAGGAACGAAAAAGAAAGTGAAGCTTTACAAATCGTTACTCCAGCACACAAAGGAAACGAAGGAGTATCTACAAGAAGCACTTACCAAACAATCCCATATTCTGAAACTGTTGGAATTTAGGGTGCTGGAGCAAGAAGCTTTATCCCTTATTGCCTTGACAGAGATGGTCATCAGTCAGACCGAACGACGGGTATTAAATGGCGAAAAAGTCCCCCATCAGGAAAAAGTTTTTAGTATATTTGAACCGCATACAGATATCATCATTAAAGGAGCCAGAGATATTAAGTACGGTCATAAGCTGAATATAACAACAGGCAAAAGCGGTATGGTACTGGATGTTTACATTGAAGAAGGTAACCCGGCAGATGCTGCCCGCTTGTGTCCTATGATCCAAAGACAGCAGGATATATATGGCAGAGCACCAAGACAAGCGGCAGCTGATGGTGGATATGCTAGTAGAGATAATCTACGCGAAGCTAAAGAAATGGGTGTTAAAGATGTCGCCTTCCACAAAAGACGAGGAATTAAAGTGGAGGATATGGTAAAAAGTAATTGGGTTTACAAGAAGTTATATAAATTCAGAGCAGGTGTTGAAGGAAATATATCTTGCTTAAAACGACGTTTCGGCCTGTCAAGATGTACTTGGCAAGGACTGGATAAGTTCAAAGCCTACGTCTGGGCTTCGAGCGTTGCATACAACTTGTTGCAACTGGCTCGAATACAAACCGACATATAAGAAAACGAGAGGAACCACAAAACTTGGGGAACACCTGTTAGGTGAGGCCTTCGTATACATGCAAATTGGGTAAATAACCAAAAATAGCTAAAAATATCGCGATCGCACACTTCGTGTGCTCTTTGGCAACAAACTAAAATTATTTTGATGACTAATTTTAAAGTTCAGATGAAAAAACATCCGTTTATGGATGGGCACTA
>JABSOJ010000018.1 GCA_013216005.1 Alteromonadaceae bacterium
ATAGGTTTGAACTCATGTAAATTAATAGAAAACATTGTTGAACTGTAACCCTAATTTAGCCTATATGGTCGGTGCCTAAAAAAGGTATATTAAGTAATTAATGAATAAGTATTGTTGTAAGGTGAGTAATAGTCGGCAGTAAATTAAATAAGCATTGTGGTATATTTACTTTAATATTTCATATAAGGTGAAGGCTATGAATATGAGTTTTTTTGAAATTATAAAGTTAGGTCAAAGATATATGAAACTTTGGCCAAATAAAGCAGTATTGATAAATTATTTTGCTGAATACCGTGCGGTACAAGTCAGTCGATTTGTTTGTCGTTATTTTCCGACCATCGCTATAATAATTTTTATTGTGCAATTGTATTTTGGGTCTTTTTCCATATTGCCACAGGCATTAATGTATGTAATATTTATATTGAGCATGCCTGTTCAAGCCTTGGTTATGTTAGGTGTTAAAGCGGATAAGTTTTTACCTCCAGCTCTGGCCTCCTGGTATAAAGAAGGAGTGGCACGTGTGAATGAGAGTGGTGGTGACATTAAACTTTCTCTGCAAAAACCTCGATATTTCGATTTAGCTAATTTACTCAATCTGACATACTCAAAAGTCGTATAGTCGTATAACAAATAAATTATAGATGTATACTGCCAAAACAAATCACTTTTAAGTTTTTTGTTTTGGGCGTTAGCTTATCTTTTATAAAGTCATATCTTTTTTCCGTATAATTCGCCATTATATATTAATCGTTACCACCTAATTTTTATGTACTTTTTGAGAAACCAAACTATGCGGAGTTATAATTTATATTTTTTTCTGGTTATTTATTTATTAAGTTTTGTTGCATCTGCTACCGATTTAAAAGTAGGAGACTTAGCACCGAACTTTAAACTTCAGGCTACAAATGGTGATTATTACCAATTAAGTGATTATAAAAATAAACAAGTGGTTGTTTTGGCTTGGTATCCTATGGCAAATACTCGGGGTTGCACGATTGAATGCCGCTCGTTAGTTAAACATGGTAATTTAATACGAAAATATAATGCCAGTTATTTTATGGCCAGTGTTGATCCACTCGATAAAAATCGTGAATTTGCTAAAAAGACAGGTGCTGATTTTCCAATGCTCAGTGATCCTAGTAAACAAACCGCTAAAGATTATAATGTGTTAAACTTTTTTAAGGTGGCAAGCCGCACTACGTTTTATATTTCAAAACAGGGACGTATCTTAAAGATTGATAAAGATATTAATCCAGAAACTGCCGCACAAGATATTGCAAAAACTTTACAGACACTAAACATCGAACCTAAAAAACATAGAAGAACAAATGGCAAAACCGAATAAAAAGGGACCAACAAAGACGGTCGATATATTCTGTAAAAGTCGTAACCGTCAACTTTTTAAATACCGAAAGGGTGGCAAAGGCGCGTTGGTAAAATGCTTTAAAGAGCGAATTAGTCAGGACTTTACCGAAATTCCAGGCACATGTCCCGGATGTGAAAAAATATTTGCCAGAGATATGCTGATAAAAGGAACACCAGCGTTTAAGATCATTGGCGGAAAGGTATGGTTTAAATAATTGATACAATACTTTTCAATATGACTTATTTAATAAAAGTAGTTTAAGAAAGGTTATTTAACAATCAGTTAATAAAGGTAGTTAAAATAGAAAGTCAAAAATGTGAAAAAATGAGTAAATTTAAAAGAAACTTGAATTCCATCAATGGAAATAAAAATGACGCACCAGTCGAAACAGGTAGAGGTACTGTCAAAGATAACTTCTTAGCGGCGTTAGTAACTTCCCGTGTTTTTAAAATGCAAGTGGTAAAAGCGAAGAAAGGAAAAGGAGCTTATAAGAGAAAAGACAAACATAAAGGACGAGAGTCCTATTTAATGGCTGCTTAGGTTAAAGTTGTTATTAAATAGAACGCTTGTTGGGTATCAAAGTCTTTTCAATAATTTAAATTATAGCGCTTCATTTATCATCTTAAGTTTTTTAATAGAAATAGAATAAAGTAAAATTTTTCAGTTAACTATTAACCTCTTCACTTATTCATGCTTTAATAACTGTTAATATTTGGCTCTGTTCCATAATACTGTTGTCCCTCGATGAATCCCCTATTTTTAAAGGGTTAGGCGATAAATTGGTTTTTTAACGAGAATTAGTCACAGAGTCCTAGATATAAGGGTTGAGTTTAATTCCATTTGAAGGGACAACAATTATCTACAACAGAGCCTAATATTTACAGTGTCGGTGGTTATTAATGACTTTTTCGTTTGAAACAATAACATTATTGCAAGTTAGTCTGGCAATTTCTGTATTGCTTTTTATCTTGTTATTTATTAATTTTTTACGAATTAAAGCAATGCTTAACGCAAATGTGGAACAAACAGCGCAAAGTCAAAAACTATTAGAAAAGTATTCACTTGCTACTGAGTTGAACGAGAAATATCAACAACAGCTACAGCAGACATTAACGCTTAATCATCAACAAGTTATTGGGCAACAAGGCGAGTTGAAAATGTATTTTGAGCAACAAATCGCTGATTTGAAAATTAAAACTTTACGCCAGAACTCGGAACAAACCAGTCAGCAAGATGATAAATTCCATCGTTTTTCTCAAAAATTAACGGAAGTTTTACATGAGCATAAAGCACAGTTTAATCAAAATCAGCTAAAGTCAGTTGATCAATTAGTTGAACACCTTAATAAAAGCACCCAGGCGAGCCGTGAAGAACTATCTAAAGCTTTAATTGTTAACAGTGAAACTTTGAGTAAGCGTTTCGATGCTTTAACTACTGCTACGGATGAAAGGTTAAAAGATATCAGCGGGCAAGTTGAGAAGCGTCTCGCTGATGGTTTTGATAAAACCACTAAGACATTTAATGATATATTACAGCGTTTGGCGCTGATTGATGATGCACAGAAAAAAATAACAGAGTTGTCGACCAATGTGGTGAGTTTGCAGGAAATTCTGGCCGATAAACGTTCTCGTGGTGCTTTTGGCGAGGTGCAGTTAAATGCATTGATACGGAATGTATTACCTGAACAGCACTTCTCTTTGCAGCATACGTTATCTAACGGTAAAATTGCCGATTGTGTTTTATTTTTGCCCAAACCTACGGGTAATGTCGTTATCGATTCTAAATTTCCTTTAGAAAGCTACCGTAAAATGACGGATACTCATTTAGGTGATATGGACCGTAAAGCTGCGGAACGCCAATTTAAAGTCGATATTAAAAAACACATCAAGGATATCAGTGATAAATATCTTATTGATCAGGAAACGGCTGACGGCGCACTTATGTTTATTCCAGCTGAAGCTGTGTTTGCTGAAATTCATGCACATCACAGTGATTTGGTTGATTTTGCGAATAAAAAACGTGTTTGGATCGCATCGCCCACTACCTTAATGGCTATTTTAACGACAGCGCGTTCAGTATTAAAAGACGAAGCAACCAGGCAGCAAGTTCATGTTATACAAGCGCATTTGTCTGATTTAGCCCAAGATTTCAATCGTTTTCGTGGCAGGTTTGAAAACTTGGCAAAACACATAGATCAAGCTGCTAATGATGTGAAGCAAATCAATACTTCAGCACAAAAAATTAGCCATCGTTTTGAAAAGATTGAACAGGTGGAATTAGATGAAGCTAAGGTTGATAAACCAAAGCCTAACAATTTGTCGCAGCTTGAAGAGTAAAGAGAACAATACCAATCGAGAGAATCTAATCGATTGGTATTTTCCAAGCTGATATTTCTTAAGTTGAATGTTTAGCCAGCTTGGTTTTGTATTGGTATTGGTATAATACTGTTATTCTTCACTAATTGAACGCAATAAAGCATTAATGCCAACTTTAGCACGTGTTTTGGCATCTACTTTTTTAACGATAATTGCGGCATATAAACTATGGGTGCCACATTTAGAAGGTAAGTTACCTGCGACAACCACTGAGCCAGCGGGAACACGACCATAATGGATTTCACCCGTTTCACGGTCATAAATACGCGTGCTCTGGCTAATATAAACGCCCATTGAAATCACAGCACCTTTTTCAATAATAACACCTTCAACAATTTCAGATCGAGCGCCAATAAAGCAGTCATCTTCAATAATAGTTGGATTAGCCTGTAGTGGCTCTAAAACGCCACCTATGCCCACGCCGCCTGACAAATGTACATTTTTACCTATTTGAGCACATGAGCCTACAGTTGCCCAAGTATCAACCATACAACCTTCATCAACGTAGGCACCAATATTCACATAACTTGGCATTACTACAACATTTTTGCCAATGAAACACCCTGTTCTAACGGTAGCTGGAGGAACGATGCGAACGCCATCAGCAGCAAACATTTCTTCAGTATATTGACTATATTTCAGTGGTACTTTGTCGTAAAATTTACTTTCTGCGCCTTCGATAACTTCGTTCTCCCAAATACGAAAAGAGAGAAGAACCGCTTTTTTGATCCATTGATGAACCACCCATTCACCCGCAATTTCTTCTGCAACTCTGGCCGAACCATTGTTTAATTTAGCTAACGTCTTTAAAACAGCATCCTTAACGTCTTCAGTTACAGTTTTTGGTGTGATATTAATGCGATCTTCAAATGCTTGTTCTATGATTTTTTGTAACTCAGTCATTAATTTTCCTATTTAATTTTTTGTAATTTAAAATGTTGTAAAAATTGTTAATTACTTTTGTTTGATAATTTTTCAATTAAAAGTTGCTGTTCCTGTGCTGTTAATGCTTTGTTCTCAGCATTTGAAACCGTGAACACGTCTTCTGCTTTTTCGCCAAAGGTAGTAATTTTTGCAGAATGGATAGTGATTTTGCAATCTTGAAATACCTGAGCAAAATGAGCTAATAAACCAGGGTGATCTAAAGCTACAATTTCTAATAACGAACTTCTCTTGGTTTGTGTTTCAATAAAAGTTACCTGAGTGGGTATTTTAAATTGTTGTAGTTTTTTCGTTATTGGCTTAATGTTAATTTCTCTGAACTTTTCTTTAGACAGGGCTCTTGAAATAGACTTAGCAATGTCTAAAGCCCGTGAATTTTCTTCTACGGGTCTACCTTTTTGATCTAATACGACAAAAGTATTGATGGTATAACCCGTTTTACTGGTTATTATTTTTGCGTCATGAATCGATAGTTTTTTATTATTGAGCGAATTTACCGTAGAGGCAAAAATTTTGGAACGATCTTTTGTATAGACAAAAACTTCTGTGCCACCGCGATAAGGTTTAGGACTAATTAAAATTAGGGGGGTTTTTTTATCGTGGTTGAGTATATTTTTGCAATGCCAGGCTATTTGCTCTGGAGAGTAACGTAAAAAGTAATCTGCTTTAAACTCAGTCCATAAATTGGATAAATCAGCTTTATTAATATCTGATTCGTCAAGTAACTCAATTGCCTGTTGTTGGTTTTCTCTTATTTTTGAACGTAAATCTACCTGTTTTTCCAATCCTCGACGAAAAGCTCGTTTAGTGTTGAAGTATAATTCTTCCAGTAAATTTGCTTTCCAGCTATTCCACAAAGTTTCATTGGTTGCCCGCATATCGGCAACCGTCAGGCAGTATAAAAAGTCCAGATGAGCTTCATCCCGTACTATTCCTGCAAATTTTTTGATAACCTCTTCGTCAGATATATCTCGACGTTGTGCAGTGACCGACATTAATAAATGTTTCTCTACCAACCAAGATATCATCCGTGCATCATGTTTGTTTATTTTATGAGCTTCACTAAAGCTTAATGCATCAATTGCACCTAATTTTGCGTGATCACCACCACGTCCTTTGGCAATGTCATGAAATATACCCGCTAGGTAAAGTACTTCAGGTTTTCTTATACGTTGTACTATTTTACTGCACAGAGGAAACTCATGGTTATGCTCAGTTTGACTGAAGCGGTAGAGGTTTTTGATTAATCTGAAACTATGCTCATCGACAGAATAAGCATGAAATAAATCAAATTGCATTTGGCCGACAATAGAACGCCATTCTGGCAAATAAGCACCTAAAATACTGTATCGATGCAATAATGTGAACGCAAGGCCTAAACCACGCGGGTGTTTGATAATATCGATAAATATGCGGCGAGATTCAGCATAATCATTTAAACCTGAAATCAGTCTACGACGAGCATTTCTCAATAGTCTCAGAGTATCTGGGTGTAAGCCTTTGATTACCGGGTTTTGTGCAATAACTAAAAACATTTCCATTATTTTAGTTGAACGCATGAATATTCGACTGTCACTGGGTTTTATTAAACCATCAACAAGGATGAAGTCGTCGTTAATTGGTTTAACTTCCCTGTCTGCGCCTTTTTTTAAAATAGCATGATCAAAATGTTGCAATAACATGGTGTTTAACTCAGCAACCCGGGCAATAATACGAAAGAAACGTTTCATCATTCTTTCTATTGCCAGTTTTCCTTCATCACCGAAACCCATTAATTTGGCAACGTCACCCTGATAATCGAAGAGTAGGCGGTTTTCATTACGTCCGGAAATAATATGCAAAGCAAAGCGCATTCGCCATAGGTAATCTTCACACTCCTGCAATTCAAAGAATTCATTTTGGGTTAAATATTTATGCTCAACTAATTCTTCAAGCGAGTCAGCTGCAAAGTGCCGTTTGGCAACCCAGCCAATAGTTTGAATGTCGCGCAAACCGCCGGGATTTGATTTTAAATTTGGCTCTAGTGTGTAAGCTGCACCGTGATAAACCTGATGACGTTTTATTTGCTCTTCCCGTTTGGCAATAAAAAACTTTTCAGACGTCCAGAATATATCTTCGTTTAATAGTGGTTGTAAATGATGAGTTAGGGAATCATTGCCACAAATTTGACGCATTTCCATTAAATTGGTCGCGACAGTAACATCATTGACTGCTTGTTTTAAGCATTCTTTAATACTTCTGACACTATGACCTATATCAAGTTTGACATCCCAGAGCTGGGTGATAAATGCTGATATTTTTTCTTCAATTATCGTATCGGTTGTTTCTTGGGTAAGTAATAAAATATCAACATCGGAATGAGGATGAAGTTCAGCCCGACCATAACCACCAACTGCAATTAAGCTGATTTGATATTCATCCAGACTATGCTGGCACCATAATTTTATCAGAATTTGATCAACGAAATGTGCACGGGTAGCTACAAGCGTAGCAGAGTCAGCTGTTGAGAATAGTTCTTTAAGCCACTCAGTAAATGATTGGGTTAACTCGCAAATTTCTGAACTACTTAATGGTTCGGCGGTAATAGCCAGTTTGGCAGTTAAATGCTCAGGTACTATTAACTTCTCAGGCACTATCGTTTGTGAATCCAATTGCTTATCTTCTGTTGGTGATTTTATTTGCCAACATTTTTATTAATATATTTACTAATGTATTAATAAAAGCTGACAATGTAAAATTTCAGTGGATGTATAGCTTACGTTATTAGCAAATTTTATTTATAACGATTAGTTATGTAATATTCTTGGAATAGTATCGTCTTTGCGTAAGGTTAAAATTTCACAGCCTGTTTTGGTTACCACAAGAGTATGTTCCCATTGGGCTGATTTTTTTCCATCAATGGTGTAAACAGTCCAATTATCTTCTTTATCTAAAATGGTATTACCACGACCCAGATTGATCATAGGTTCGATGGTAAAGCACATGCCTTCCTGTATTTTGGTTTTGTCATTATTTTTGTAATGAACAATTTGCGGTTCTTCATGAAATTCGGTGCCAATACCATGACCGCAGTATTCTTTAACAATAGTGTAACGACCTGCTTTTTTGATGAATTTTTGAATCGTAGCGCCAATTTCACCAAAAGCCACTCCGGGTTTTACTTTTTTTAATGCTAAATATAAGGCTTCTTGTGTCAATCGGCATAAGCGGCTGTCTACAGGTGAAACATCTCCAATGAGAAACATTTTACTGGAGTCACCGTGAAAGCCATCTTTGATCACCGTTACATCGATATTTACAATGTCACCGTCACCAAGCTCAGTATCATCAGGAATACCGTGGCAAACGACATGGTTAATTGAAGTACAGATAGATTTAGGAAAGCCGTGGTAATTGAGTGGTGCTGAAATAGCTTGTTGAACTTCTTCCGTGTATTTGGCACATATGGCATCTAATTCATTGGTGGTGATACCTGCTTTAACATGTGGTCCAATCATTTCTAAAAGTTCAGCTGCGAGCTGGCCAGCAACACGCATTTTTTCAATTTCCTGCTGGTTTTTTATTACTATTCCCATTTATACCTCAAAGTGTTTGGCTAAATAGCCGTAAAATTTATCCATATGTTCCTAAACTTAATTTTCAGTTAGTTTAGGGGGTTACTCAAGTTACATGAGTATAGTTAGAAAAGAAGGACTAGGAAATACCTAGCTGTCTTTATTCTTGATTCAATTCTATTTTTATTGCATCAATGATAGTTTTCGGCGCTTGAATATATAAATTATGATTCAACAAAATTAATTTATCATCTATAGCAAGTAGCAGTGCCGGAATAGCGTTGGTACCTATAATTTCACGCAGCGATAAAATATCGTGCATGGTTATTTCGGCATCTTGTGTCAGTTTATCTTTATTAAATACTTTACCTGGTGGTGAAAGTTTTAATTGGCTGATGATTTGGTCAAAGTCATCTTTGTTCGATAACTCATTGCCTTCTTGAAAGTGAGCTTGTTGCAGAGCGTTGAGCAGTGACAATGATGCTTGTGGCGCTTTACTTTCGGTCCACGCCATAACATTTGCCGCAATAGTGGAATCTTTTTCAATACTGAGCTGGTTAATGTAGTTATCACTGAATGTTTGTTGGCTATCTTCTTTTACAGCATCGATTACCTGAGGTGTTATCTTTTCGTCACCTTCAAAATGAGCACAGTGCCAAAGGTTAATTTTCATCAGGGGAAATGCTGTTGCAATTTCATTGGTTAACTTTGTTGCCGTGTAGCTCCAGGGACAATGAGTATCATAAATAAAAAACAACTCAGTAGTAGGTTCTAAATGGTTATTTTTTTCAGCAGAGGATTGAGTCATTACTTTGTGTTTTCTTTAAAAGTTGAATTGAATAGGTGAATTTTAACGTGCGTAATTCAAATAAACCAGCGTAAAAATCGATTTAAAAATACATACCCTTAATTTCTTTAGAAATGGATTGCTAACTCGGACAAATAACTAGTTAAAAAATGGTTTTTATGTTATAAAGTGCGCCGCTGGAACAATCGATTTATATCGTCTATTTATTCAGCGAATAACCAGTATCAAAATAATTTGATACTTACTATAAAACTCACATACATCTGTTAAAGATATACCGGGGTGCCCAGCTTATTTTTATTAAATAAATGTTTTTGTTTTTCTATTATCAATAAATATTATTGTCAGGTAGTAGTAAATTGATTTAAGGCATAATTAATAAGCATAAAGGGTCGTGTATATTGGGTGTATGAACGCTTAACCCCATTAAAGGAAAAAACATGCCAAACGTTTCTATGCGCGATATGCTTAAAGCAGGTGTTCACTTCGGTCACAAAACCCGTTATTGGAACCCAAAAATGAAACCATACATTTTTGGTTCACGTGACAAAGTTCATATTATCAACCTTGAACAAACAGTACCTATGTTTAATGAAGCTTTAGCGCTTTTAAACAACGTATCTTCTAAAAAAGGTAAGATTTTATTTGTTGGTACTAAACGTGCTGCAAGTGATGCAATTAAAGCATCTGCAATAAAATGTGACCAATTTTATGTTAACCACCGTTGGTTAGGTGGAATGTTGACTAACTGGAAAACAGTTCGTCAATCAATCAAACGTTTAAAAGATCTTGAAGTTCAAAGCACTGACGGTACTTTTGAAGCGCTTACTAAAAAAGAAGCGTTAATGCGTACACGTGAAATGGAAAAGCTTGATAAAAGTTTAGGTGGTATTAAAAACATGGGTGGCTTACCTGACGTTTTATTTATCATTGATGCTGATCACGAACACATTGCTATTAAAGAAGCTAACAACTTAGGTATCCCGGTAATTTCTGTAGTAGATACTAACTCAAATCCAGATAACGTTGATTACATCATTCCAGGTAATGATGATGCTATTCGTGCTGTTACCTTGTACACAGATTCTGCTGCAAACTCGATTTTAGAAGGTCGTGAGCAAAATATCGTAGTACAAGCTGAAAAAGACGGATTTGTTGAAGCTGAATAATTAGCCAGCTATCAAAAATTAACAATAAACGTTTAATTTAGATTTTGAAGCAGAGAGTATTTCTCTGCTTCATTGTATTTAATTTTAATACTTTGACTACTTGGAAATGCTGAAACGGTATTTCCAAGTAGTCTGGTATATCTGAATATTTAAGGAATTATTTATGACTGTTACTGCTGCAATGGTTAAAGAATTACGTGAACGCACAGCTGTGGGCATGATGGATTGTAAAAAAGCTTTAGTTGAAGCTAATGGCGATATGGAATTAGCTATCGATAACATGCGTAAATCAGGTCAAGCAAAAGCGGCTAAAAAAGCCGGTCGTATTGCTGCTGAAGGTGTTATTTTAACTAAAGCTGAAAACGGTGTTGCTACCATTGTTGAGCTTAACTGTGAAACTGACTTTGTTGCTCGTGATGAAAGCTTTGTTGCTTTTGGTGCTAAGCTTATCAAAGTAGCATTTGCTGCAAAAGCAAATTCAATCGAAGTACTTAACGCTGAGAAAATCGGTGAATTATCGGTTGAAGAAACGCGTGCTAACTTAGTAAATAAAATTGGTGAAAACATGACTGTACGTCGTGTAACTACCATTGAAGGTGCTGAACTTACTGCTTCATACGTACATGGTGGCCGTATTGGTGTTATTGCTGCGATGAATGGTGGTGATGCTGAACTTGCTAAAGATATCGCAATGCACGCTGCAGCTGCTAATCCTCAGTATGTTAAGCCTGAAGATGTTCCAGCTGATGTTGTTGCAAAAGAAAAAGAAATTCAACTTGATATTGCTTTACAAAGTGGCAAACCAAAAGAAATCGCTGAAAAAATGGTAAATGGTCGTATGGCTAAATTTACTGGTGAAGTGAGTTTGACGGGTCAACCATTTGTTAAAGATCCTTCAATGAAAGTTAGTCAGCTTCTTAAAGATAAGTCTGCAGATGTAACGACTTTTATCCGTTTTGAAGTTGGTGAAGGTATCGAGAAAAAATCTGAAGATTTTGCTGCTGAAGTTGAAGCACAAATTGCTGCTGCAAAAAAATAATTTTTATTTAATCAAGTAAATTGTTTAAATAAACAGCGTTTAATGGTCTATTGGCCATAATGTTGGACAAGGGCTTTCCGTTGTCTGATAAACGTATTAAAATAGCTGGGGTCTGATTTGATCACGGCTATTTTTTTATCCACTATTTTTTCATTTTTTTGTTCAGGTTCAAATATTGAATTTGAGCGGAGATTTAAGTCAATTTTAAGGAATGTTTTATCTCATGAGTACAAATCCTAAACCAAGATATCGTCGTATTCTATTAAAATTAAGTGGTGAAGCATTAATGGGAGATGAAGGATTTGGTATCGACCCTAAAGTGCTGGATCGCATGGCTCAAGAAATTAAAGAATTAATTGAAATGGGTATTCAAGTTGGTCTTGTAATTGGTGGTGGTAACTTATTCCGTGGTGCAGGGCTTGCTGAAGCCGGTATGAACCGAGTTGTTGGCGATCAAATGGGTATGTTAGCCACCGTAATGAATGGGCTGGCAATGCGTGATGCTCTACATCGTGCTTTTGTTAATACCCGTTTAATGTCTGCTATTGATTTAGCTGGGGTATGTGACAGATATAACTGGGCAGAAGCAATTAGTTTGCTAAAATCAGGCCGAGTTGTTATTTTTAGTGCAGGAACGGGTAATCCATTTTTTACTACCGATTCTGCTGCCTGTTTGCGCGGTATTGAAATTGAAGCTGATGTTGTGCTTAAAGGAACTAAGGTTGATGGTATATATTCGGCTGATCCGGTGACTAACCCCGATGCTGATTTATTTGCACATTTAACCTATGATGAAGTTTTAGATAAAGAATTAAAAGTAATGGATTTGGCAGCCTTTACTCTCGCACGGGATCACAATATGCCTATTCGTGTTTTTAATATGAATAAATTAGGTGCGCTTAAATCTGTTATTATGGGTAGTGACGAAGGTACTACAATAGACCATTTGAAGGTGACCAATTAATTAGTGCAATTGGTATTATTTGAAACTAATTAAGTAAATGTGTTTAAGCTATATTTTTTAAGGTTTTTTTAAAGGAACGTAAAGTGATAAATGAAATTAAGCAAGACGCTCAAGAGCGTATGGGTAAAAGTATTGACTCATTAAAGGGTAATCTTAATAAAGTTAGAACTGGTCGTGCGCATAGATCATTACTTGATAATATTGTTGTTGAATATTACGGAATGGATACTCCGCTAAATCAGGTTGGTAATATTTCAACTCCAGATGCCCGTACTTTGGCAATTACAGTTTTCGATAAAGGCATGATTGGTGCTGTAGAAAAAGCAATTTTGAAATCTGATTTAGGTTTAAATCCGTCATCGCAAGGCACATTGATCCGTATTCCTTTACCACCATTAACAGAAGAACGCCGTAAAGATTTAGTTAAAGTGGTCCGTAACGAAGCTGAAAATGGTAAAATTGCTATTCGTAATATTCGCCGTGACGCTAACTCTGATATTAAAAGTTTAGAAAAAGATAAAGAGATCAGTGAAGATGAACAACATCAGGCTGAAGATCAAATTCAAAAACTTACAGATGCTTTTGTTAAGCAAGTTGATGATTTATTAAACTCGAAAGAAACGGAATTAATGGAAATTTAATTTTCTATTACATATTCGTGATCGCCGTAGATAATAGCTACGGCGTTTTTATGTTCAGGATGAACGGTATGTCACGATCACATGGATGTGAAAGAGTGACGATGTTCAGGATGAACGGTATGTCACATTAAATAACGATGATATATTTTTTTTGCAATTTGGTTTATTTTGAAAAACTTAAAGATGATAAATAATACAAACAAAAAAATTCCTCAACACGTAGCTATTATTATGGATGGCAATGGGCGTTGGGCAGAGCATAGAGGTAAAACTCGTGTAGCTGGCCATAAAGCCGGAGTTGAATCTGTACGGGCTGTTGTAACCACAGCGCGTGAGAGTGGCGTTAAAGCATTGACACTTTTTGCTTTCAGTAGTGAAAATTGGCTGAGACCTGAAAAAGAAGTCAGTGTTTTGATGGACTTATTTATGTTCGTTTTAACACGGGAAGTTAAACGTTTACATAAAAATGGCATTCGCTTTGAAGTTATTGGGGACCTCAGTAGGTTTTCGAAAAAATTACAGCAAAAAATAAGTGAAGCACAAGAATTAACTGTAAATAATGAAGGTATGTTATTATCCATCGCAGCAAATTATGGCGGTCGGTGGGATATTACCCATGCGGCTAAAAAAATGGCTGAAGCGGTGAAAAATGGGCAATTGGCTGTTGAAGATATAACTGAATCAACGTTAAATAGTTTCACTTCATTAGCGGCTGCTCCTGAGCTCGATTTGTTGATCCGAACGGGTGGGGATTACCGCATCAGTAATTTTTTATTATGGCAGGCAGCTTACACAGAATTTTATTTTACTGAAGTTTTATGGCCAGATTTTGATGAAAAGGAATTTGGCAAAGCATTAGATGTATTTGATCAACGTGAACGACGTTTTGGTCATACAGGTGCGCAAGTAATAAATAAATAAAATAAATAATCAAATTACTTGTTGAACATTTAAAAATATAAAAGTTAATTCAGAAATTACAAAATTTCATAATCATTAAAAGGGCTATGTCTTGTTAAAACAAAGAATCTTAACTGCACTAGTATTGGCTCCGTCAGCAATAGCGGCAATATTTTATTTACCGCTTGCGTATTTTTCATCTTTATTGTTATTTATTATGGCCGTAGGCGCTTGGGAATGGGGGCCATTAATGGGCTTTTCCAGCCGATTACGCAGGTTGGCTTTTGTACTGACCAATATAATAATAATCAGTTTATTGTGGTACTTTTTTCCTCTTGAAGAATTGTGGTTGAAACAGCATCAGCTTCAACAACCTATTCTTTACATGCTCTGGTTAGCCGTTGGCTGGTGGATATTATCAGCGATAATGACATGTTTATATCCGAGATATAGTAAATTCTGGGCTAGTCACCGTTCTATCAGAGCTATTTTTGGCTGGTTAACTTTAGTACCCGCATGGCTTGCTTTTATGGTCATTCGTACCAGTGATTATCAAGTTGATAGCTACCACGGTGCTCAATTGTTAATGTCACTGTTTGTGATGGTCTGGAGTGCCGATATTGGCGCTTATTTTATTGGTAAAGCGATAGGTAAAAAGAAACTTATGCCTAATGTAAGTCCAGGGAAAACCTACGAAGGTTTTTTGGGTGGGGTTGCATTTGCCTGTATTTTAGTTTGTATTGCTGGTTTAATTTTGGATTGGAGTATCTCTGAATTTTTGTTGGTTCTTGGTGTTACTGTTGTTATTACAATCGTTTCAGTGTTGGGTGATTTGAACGAAAGTATGTTTAAACGTCAGGCTGGAGTTAAAGATAGTGGGTCAATTTTGCCTGGGCATGGTGGAATTTTGGATAGAATTGACAGTCTAACTGCAACGGCACCAATATTTGCTCTTTGTTACGCTTTAATTGGCTGGTAAAAGGGTATTATATTATGTCTGTAGAACATTTAGACAACTGTCGTAATTTATGTATTTTGGGTTCAACAGGATCAATAGGTAAAAGTACACTGGATGTAGTACGCCTTCACCCTGACAAGTTCAAAGTACTCAGCCTTTCGGCAAATACCCGTGTTGATTTGTTGTTTGAGCAATGTATTGAATTTGAACCTGAGCATGTTGTTATGTCGACTCAACATCATGCTGATCAACTACTTGAACGGTTAAAACAAGCTGGAATATTAAACATCAGTGTTACTTTTGGTGTGCAGGCATTGGTTGATATTGCCAAGTCGCGCAGTACTGATACTGTGATGGCTGCGATTGTGGGAGCTTCAGGGCTTTTACCAACATTAGCTGCGGTAGAAGCTGGCAAAAGGGTTTTACTTGCCAATAAGGAAGCTTTGGTTACTTCTGGTGCTATTTTTATTGAAGCTGTAAAAAAATCAGGTGCACAATTACTCCCGATCGATAGTGAACATAATGCAATATTTCAATGTTTGCCGATGAATGTTCAGCAGCAATCGGTTTCTTGTCAGTTAGCTGAGAATGGTATTACTAAAATATTGTTAACTGGTTCCGGAGGTCCGTTCAGAACATTGAGTAATGAAGAACTAGTTAATGTAACTCCAGAGCAGGCGTGTGCCCATCCTAATTGGGTGATGGGACGTAAAATATCGGTAGATTCTGCCACTATGATGAATAAGGGGCTGGAGTTCATAGAAGCTAAATGGTTGTTTGATATTGACGCTGAAGATATTCAGGTAGTATTGCACCCTCAAAGTACCATTCATTCTATGGTACAGTATAAAGACGGTTCAGTAATTGCTCAGATGGGTAATCCTGATATGCGAATTCCTATAGCGCATGCTTTGGCATTTCCTCAGCGTATAGAGTCAGGTGTTGAGCCGTTAGATTTTTTTAATGTTGCTGCATTTGAATTTCAAGCGGTGGACTTTGAAAAGTATCCAAACTTAAAATTAGCCATTGAAGCATGTAAAAAGGGGCAGGCGGCGTGTACGGCATTAAATGCTGCAAATGAAGTTGCAGTTGATGCTTTTTTGAACGGATTAATTAAATTTACTGAAATATTTAAAATAAATGAAACTTCTGTGAATAAATTTGTCTCAGAAAAGGTGATTAATATTGATGATGTTGTTGATTTAGATTCGAGAGTACGGAAGTTTTCTAGATCTTTATTAAAAACATTTTCTGAAAATGTATTGGAAATAGCAAAGCCTAACTCTGGAGATGTAAAACAATCGTGATGGATTTTATTTGGAATTTGGGCTCATTTGTTATTGCTCTGGGTATTTTGGTTGCTGTACATGAATATGGCCATTTTTGGGTTGCACGTAAAAACGGTGTTAAAGTCGAGCGTTTTTCAGTTGGCTTTGGCAAGACTATTTTTAAAAGAAAGGATCGTTACGGAACCGAGTTTGTCCTCGCTCTGATCCCATTAGGTGGTTTTGTTAAAATGCTCGATGATCGAGTTGATGATGTAAAACCACAAGACAAGGATAAAACATTCAATAGTAAGTCGGTATATCAGCGTATCGCTATTATTGGCGCAGGGCCTTTTGCCAATTTTGCTTTTGCAATATTTGCGTTTTATTTAATGTTTTTAATTGGTGTGCCAAGCATTAAACCTGTTGTTGGTAGTGTGATGAAAGATTCTATCGCCGCTCAAGCTAAATTACCTGACAATGTAGAAATCGTTGAAGTTGCTGGACATGAAACCCTTGACTGGCAAGATGTTAATTTGGCTTTGGTTGGTCAAATTGGTAATGATAGTATCGAAATAAAAGCTAAAGAGGCTGATAGTCAATATATTCGACGTTATTTATTAGATACTAAGCAATGGACGTTTTCTCCTTCAGAAGAGTCATCGTTAACGAGTTTAGGCATAACGCCTTATAGACCTAAAGTATATAATCAACTTGCTCATATCGCCAAAGACAGTCCTGCTGATATTGCTGGTTTTAAGGTAGATGATAAATTAATTGCGATTAATGGAGAGTCTATACAAGCGAGTTGGAAACATTTTTCTGATAGAATTAAGTTGTTTCCGAATGAACAAGTGGTAGTTACTATTGAAAGAAACCAAGTGACACAAGAGTTGATTGTAACTCCTTCACTTAAACAAGTTGCTGGTAAAAAAGTGGGCTATTTAGGTGTCGCACCCAAATTTGATTCATGGCCGAAGGAGTATCAAATTGAAATTTCATATGGAATTGTTGATTCGCTCGGGCAGAGTGTCAAACGTACATGGGATTTAGTTACTTTAAGTTTTAATATGATCGGTAAGTTAATCACTGGTGATGTATCAGTAAAGAATTTGAGTGGTCCGATTGCCATTGCGCAAGGAGCTGGAAATAGTGCAGGCTACGGACTTGTATATTTTTTAGGTTTTTTAGCATTAATCAGTATTAATTTGGGCATAATTAATCTTTTACCACTGCCAGTACTAGATGGTGGGCATTTACTTTATTATGTAATTGAAATTTTAACAGGGAAACCTGTGCCAGAGAAAATACAGGAAATAGGGTTTAAGTTTGGTGCTATCGCATTGCTCGGTTTGATGAGTCTTGCATTGTTTAATGATTTATCGCGTTTATAACGGTTCAATACTCAAACTTTGACATTTTATTTTCAATAAGTTTGCGTATGTGCCTAATAATAATTAAAGAAGTAAATTAAGTTAATATTTTATGATAATTAAAAAAATTGCCTTAGCGGTATTATACGGTACGTTGGGAACAACGGTACAAGCAGCAGAAAATTTTCAAGTTGAAGATATTCAAATTATGGGATTACAACGTGTTGCATTGGGTGCTGCACTAACTCATATTCCATTTAATGTCGGTGATACATTGAATGAGTTTCGTATTTCTCAGTCTATCAAAGCTTTGTATAAATCAGGTCATTTCAACGATATTAGAGTATCTCGTGACGGTGAGCGGGTTATTTATCGAGTCAAAGAAAGAGAAACAATTAATGAAGTGACTTTTGATGGCAATAGCGATCTAAAAGACGAGCAATTAATTCAAAGTTTAAATGACAGTGATATTCGTGCCGGTGAGACTCTGGATAAAACAATTATCGCAGGTATAGAGTTTGGGCTTGAAGACTTCTATCACAGTGTGGGTAAATATAATGCTGACGTAAAAGCTGAAATTACTAATTTGCCCCGTAACAGAGTAGACATTAAGTTTATTTTTACTGAAGGTGATGCTGCGGCAATTAAACAAATTAATATTGTTGGTAATGAAGTTTTCTCTGATGAAGAATTATTAGAAAAAGCAGAGCTTACTTTTGATTCGCCATGGTGGGATTTTATGGCTCAGGATCGTTACCAGAAACAAACCTTGCAAGGGGATATGGAAACTATTGAAAGCCATTATCTGGATCGAGGTTATCTTCGCTATAAAGTTGATTCTACTCAAGTCTCAATGACACCAGATAAAACTGGCGTATATATCGCGTTAAATGTCGATGAAGGTGAAAAATATACCGTAAGTGAAATTGATTTTATCGGTGATATGGCTAATTTTGATAATGCCATCAAAGCAATTAATCCTCTTCGAAAAGATAAATTATATAACGGGGCTGAAGTTACTTATACCGAAGATGTCATCAGCAGATTTTTAGGTCGTTATGGCTATGCTTACCCTAAAGTAGAAGTATTACCTAAAATTAACGATGAAGATAACACGGTTAAATTAACTATTTCAGTTGATCCCGGTAAACGTGTTTACGTTAACCGCATCAATTTTGAAGGTCATGAAGTTACAGCCGATAGAGTATTACGTCGTGAAATGCGTCAAATGGAAGGTGCCTGGCTTTCGAACAATTTAGTTGAGTCATCAAAAGCATGGCTTGCACGCTTACCTTATTTGGAAACTGTAGAGTTTGAAACTAATCAACTACCTGGTGAAGATGATTTAGTTGATATAGATTTTACCGTTAAAGAACAACCATCAGGCTCATTTACTGCAGGTATTGGTTATGGCTCAATGACCAAATTGAGTTTAAATGCCGGTATACAGCAAAATAACTTTTTAGGTACTGGTAACCGTTTATCTTTTAATATTAATACGGTAAGTTACTCACGCAGCGCAAGTGTTTCATATACCGATCCTTACTTTACAGTAGATGGTATATCTCTGGGTGGTAATGTTTTTTATACTGAGTTTAATGCAGGTAGTGCTAATTTAGTTCAATACAATAATAAAACCTATGGTGTAGGGCTGAATTTTGGTATTCCAATCAGCGAATATATACGGATGAATTTTGGACTAGGCTATAAAAATAACGGTATTACCCGTTTAAAGAGCTACGAACAAATTCAACGTTTTTATGATTTATATTCAGATCCAAATGATCCCGATGGTGGTTTGGTTTTTGAAAACTTTGATGTAACGGTTGGTATTTCTCGTACAACGTTGAATAGAGGTACATTTCCTACCGCTGGTTCAGAACAAAGGTTGTCATTAAAAGCGACAACACCAAATTCTGATAATAACTATTTTAAGGTAAATTTAGATGCGAAATGGTACTTCCCGCTGAGCCGTGATCAGCGCTGGAGTTTCTTGACTCGTTTGCAAATTGGTTACGGTAATGGTTATGGTAAAGTATTCGGAAATGATCAAATGCTACCGTTTTGGGAAAATTTCCGTGCAGGCGGATCAGATACCTTACGTGGTTTTGAAAGTAATATCGTAGGTCCGAGAGCTATTTTTGTCAGACCAACGAGCATTAATGGTTCACCAGATCCATTGGGTAATACTGGCTGTTGTTTAGGTCCTGATTATGACACTATCGAGGCTTCTCGACGTTCGGTTGGTGGTAATGCCAGTGTAATTGGCGGTATCGAGTTGATTGTACCAACGCCATTTTTAGATGATGGTTTTTCAAATAGTGTGCGTACCAGTATCTTTGTAGATGTAGGTAATGTATGGGATACTGAATTTAGTCTTGACGATTATAAAGATTTAGCAGAGGATGAGTACCTGAAAGTAGACGATTATTCAGATATAGGTCGTTATCGAGCATCTGCTGGTATATCTGTTCAATGGTTATCGCCCATGGGACCAATGATTTTTAGTTTTGCCAGATCGTTAAAAGAAGAAGAAGGTGATGACACTAAATTCTTTAGCTTTAACATTGGTAGAACTTTTTAACGAATAACTGGCATTAATATTTTGTATATATAAAATGCGGATATAAGAACAACAAAATTTCACATTGTAGGAGAAGAAATTGAAAAAATTTATTAAATCTATCGCTATTGTAACGGCAGCATCGAGTTTTTTATTAGCGAGTTCAGCTATGGCTGCAGATCAAAAAATTGGCGTAGTAAATTTTCAGGAAATCATGGGAAAAATACCTCAAGCATCTGCTGTAATGCAAAGCTTAGAAGCTGAATTTAAAGATGAACAAGCAGGATTAACTGCACTTGAAAAAGATATTAAGTATCTTCAAGAAAAGAAGAAGCGTGATGGTTCTTTGATGAGCGCTAAAGAAAAAGAAGCGTTAGATAAAGAAATTGGTGAGAAATATAAAGATTACCAAACTAGAGGCCAAGCATTTCAACAGAAAGTGAATGTCCGTCAACAAGAAGAACAAAGTAAAATTATTGCTCTTGTTCGTCAAGCTATTGATAACATCGCAGCTAAAGGTAAATTTGATTTAGTGCTTGAGCAAAAATCTGTTGTTTACAATAAGCCTGAACACAGCATCACAAGTCAAGTTGTTGAGCAAGTAAGTAAACTTAAATAATTTTTAGTTTTTAATGTGATTTAAAAATTAGTTAAAATGTTACTTTCTAGTTAACACTAGTTTAGTAAAAAGTGAAAAAGTACTTATTGAAAAATAGTACTTTTTTGTTTTTTTAATCCCTACATTAGTTGATAATTTGGTACAATTGGCATTTGAATTCATCAATAATCTTTAATGATTGACCTATTGTGAGACACCATGAGTTACACACTTGCAGAAATCGCAGAAAAAATTGACGCAACTCTTATTTCTTCATCTCAAGGGGATGGCGACAAATGTAAAGTTGACAGTCTCGCGACTTTAGCTTCTGCGGGAGCCGGTCAGATTGCTTTTTTGTCAAATACCAAATATCGCCAGCAATTATCGTCAACTAAAGCTAATGCTGTTATTCTCGATCAAGATTGTCTTGATGATATTCAAAACCCTGCTTTTCATGCCTTAGTGATGAAAAACCCATATATGGGTTATGCTATTGTTGCACAATTATTGGATAATACTCCCGCTACAGCAAAAGCAATACACGCAAGTGCTGTTATCGCGCAAGACGCTTCTTTAGGCGAAAACGTTAACATTGGTGCAAATACCGTTATTGAATCGGGAGCTGTTATTGCTGACAATGTTTCTATTGGAGCTGGTTGTTTTATTGGTGAGCAAGCGCGTATTGGTGCTAATACATCATTGTGGTCAAATGTCAGTATCTATCATCGAGTTGAAATAGGTCAACATTGTTTAATTCAAGCGAACACCGTTATTGGTTGTGATGGTTTTGGATACGCAAAAGATAATGGCAGTTGGTTTAAGATCCCTCAATTAGGTACCGTGATTATCGGTGACAATGTTGAAATTGGCGCAAGTACGACAATTGATCGCGGTGCATTAGAAAATACACTTATCAGTAATGGTGTTATTTTAGATAATCAAATTCAAATCGCACATAATGTAGTTATTGGTGAAAATACGGCAATGGCTGCCTGTAGTGTTATTGCTGGCAGTACTGTTGTTGGTAAGAACTGTTCAATTTCAGGTTTAGTTGGCATTAATGGTCATATTGAAATCACAGATGGTTGTGTTTTCACAGGTCAAGCTATGGTAACAAAATCTATCACAGAACCTGGTGTTTATTCTTCTGGTACTCCGGCAGTTGCAAATAGAGAGTGGAATAAAAACAATGCCAGAATCAGGCGTTTAGATGGTTTATCTAAGCGAGTGAAGAGTTTAGAAAAAGCATTTGAGAATGTAGTTAAAAATGGCTCTGTTGTAGATAATTGTTGTCCCTTCAAATGGAATTAAACTCAACCCTTATATCTAGGACTCTGTGACTAATTCTCGTTAAAAAACCAATTTATCGCCTAACCCTTTAAAAATAGGGGATTCATCGAGGGACAACAGTATTATGGAACAGAGCCTTAAAAATGCAGTTGATTAAAAAATTAGGCAGAGTGCAAGCAATTAAATTATAGTAGTTTCATTTATAAAAAGTAGTGGATTTAATAATATAGTAAGGAAAAATAACTTGGAATCTTCAAAAAGCGCAATAAATTTAAACGAAATTAAAAACTTGATCCCGCATAGATACCCCATGTTATTAATTGATCGTGTAATCGATCATGAACCGGGTAAGTGGTTACATGCCATCAAGAACGTTACCATTAATGAACCTATTTTTAATGGCCATTTTCCTGAAATTGCGATTTTTCCTGGCGTTTTGATACTTGAAAGTATGGCACAGGCTACGGGGATTTTAGGATTTAAAACAGAGCCGGAACGTGGCGAAAATGAAATGTATCTTTTTGCTTCAATAGAACAGGCTCGTTTTAAACAGCCTGTAATTCCGGGTGACACTATGCATTTGCATGTTGAGTTACTGAAAGAGCGTCGTGGTATGTGGAAATTTCAGTGTGAAGCCAAAGTTGATGGCAAAGTTGTCTGCACTGCTCAATTAATGTGTGCTAGAAGAGAATTATAATCATTCTTTTAAAATCTGAAATTTATCTTGCTGAGACACTTGTTTCAGTTAGGTTATAAAAGTTCTAATTAGGATAAAAAATGACAGATAGTGATATGCATAATAACGATATAAACCCGCATGCGATAATTGAATCAGGTGCTGTTATCGGGAATAACGTCAAAATCGGTCCATGGACATACATCAGTAAAGATGTTGTTATCGGTGATGATTGCCATATTAGCTCACATGTCGTTATTAATGGACCAACACTAATAGGTAAGGGCAATCGTATTTTCCAATTTGCCAGCATAGGTGAAGATTGTCAGGATTTAAAATATGCCGGTGAGCCAACAGAATTAGTGATTGGCGATAATAATACTTTTCGGGAATGCTGTACTATTCACCGGGGTACTATTCAAGATCAAAGCCTGACCCAAATTGGCAACAATAATTTATTCATGGCTTATACCCATGTAGCTCACGATTGTATGATTGGCAGTCACTGTATTTTAGCGAACAATGTTTCAATTGCTGGTCATGTTCATGTTGGTGATCATGCTATTATTGGTGGCATGTCAGGCGTTCATCAATTTTGTCATATTGGGGCGCATAGTTTTGTTGCAGCTAATGCTCTGGTATTAAAAGACATACCTACTTACGTGATGGCCTCTGGTCATCCGGCAAAACCTTTTGGTTTAAACTCTGAAGGTTTAAAGCGTAGAGGTTTCAGTAAAGATTCAATATTAAATATTAAACGTGCTTATAAAGCTGTTTACCGTAAACATCTGTCTCTTGAAGATGCATTGATTGAAGTACATAAACTGGTTGAACAATGCCCGCAAGTGAAAATTTTTGCTGAATCTATTGAAAGTTCATCCCGTGGAATTATTCGGTAATAAAATTAGTATTAAAGCAGCCGGGAGTACGAAGCCGGGTTAAATTCTGAAACTGGGATTAGGATTAATTAGTCTTTTAATCTAGTTTCACTAACTGATAATACCAATTATCATAAATAACGGGTCTGTTTTCAGTGAGGATAAATTTTCAATAACATAGTTTTTCCAGATAAAAACTAAATACCTACATCGACGTGCATGGATGCACTAATGCAGCGAAGGCATGGAAGGTTAAGAACTGCTATGTAGGCAAGGCGTTTCATTGAGCAATAGCTGGGCTATTGGGATTGAAAATAACGCGGTTATTGGCGTTTTACACCAACTGAAAATGACCAGTTACTTATGCTAATTGGACTAATTAATATAAACAAGAAACGTTGTGACATCACCTTTAGAAATAGAATCAACCTGCCAATCTGCTCAAACCACAGTACCTGTATTTGCTATTGTGGTTGGCGAGCACTCAGGTGACACACTTGGCGCTGGTTTGATATCAGAATTAAAATTGCTGTATCCAAATGCCAGGTTTGTCGGAATAGGCGGACCTAAAATGCAAGCGCATGGCTTTGAAAGTTTATTTGAAATGGAAGAACTTTCAGTGATGGGGATTGTAGAAGTTTTAGGTCGTCTTCGTCGTTTGATGTATATAAGAAAAAATTTAATAAAATATTTTTCCGAGCTTCAACCTGATGTGTTTATTGGCATCGATGCCCCTGACTTTAATCTTACCCTTGAAGAAAAACTTAAAGTTACGGGGATCAAAACCGTGCATTATGTCAGTCCTTCGGTTTGGGCTTGGCGTGATAAACGAATTTTTAAAATCGCCCGCGCAACGAATATGGTTTTATCACTTTTGCCGTTTGAAAAAGAGTTTTATGATAAACATCAGGTGCCTTGTACTTTTGTCGGTCATTCACTTGCCGATGATATTCCAATGGTTTCTGATCAGCAGCAAGCCAGAATTGATTTAGCATTACCTGCAAATAAAAAAATACTTGCCTTAATGCCCGGTAGCCGGGGTGGTGAATTGTCACGTTTAGTTGCTCCTTTTTTACAAAGTGCACAGCAATTACGAGCGGCAGACAAAGATTTATGTTTTGTTGTGCCTATGATCAGTGAAAAAAGAGCACAACAATTTAAAAGTTTGCAACAATCGTTAGCTCCGGGGTTACCTTTAACTGTTTTTGTCAATAAAACTCAACAAGTGATGGCAGCAAGTGATTGTTTATTAATGGCTTCTGGCACGGTAAGTTTAGAAGCGGCATTAGTGAAAAGACCAATGGTCATTTGTTATAAATTTAACTTACTTACTTATTATTTAGCTAAAGCACTGGTTAAATTGGAATGGTTTTCACTCCCTAATTTACTAACAAAAAAATCATTAGTGCCAGAGTTGTTACAAAATGAAGTTTCACCTGAAAACATAGTGCCTTTGGTGGTTGAACGTTTATATAAAGATCAATCACAACTTAACAGTGCTTATATTGATATTCACAATACGCTCAAACAAAATGCCAGTAAACAAGCAGCAAAAGCTGTTCAGGCACTCGTTAGGAAAGAAACTTTTGCCAAATAAAACATCTCTTGATAACACTAAGCCAAAAAGTACCGCGTCTAAAAAGACTAGGTTGAAAAACACTAAGCCCAAAAAGGTATTGCCTGCTTTTGAATATCCAATTGCCTATTGTATTGCTGGTGTTGACGAAGTGGGACGTGGACCATTGGTGGGGGATGTAGTAACTGCAGCTGTTATTTTAGATCCAGATCATCCTATTGAAGGTTTAATGGACTCTAAAAAACTTTCCGAAAAAAAACGTAATCTGTTATCGGTTGAAATTAAACAGTATGCACTTGCGTGGTCAATTGGCCGGGCGAGCCCTGAGGAAATAGATACTTTAAATATTTTGCATGCAACCATGCTAGCAATGCAACGAGCGGTACAAGGCTTAATAATTGAGCCTGATTATGTTTTAGTGGATGGTAATTGTTGTCCTTCATTTCTTTCTTCTGCTAATGGAAATAGAGTACAGAGCACTATTGATTGTCAGGCAGTGGTAAAAGGCGATGATCGCGTTTCAGAAATCAGTGCAGCCTCTATTCTGGCAAAAGTGGTTCGTGATGATGAAATGATCGCCTTAGATAAAATACATCCGGAATATGGTTTTGCTCAGCATAAAGGCTATCCGACGAAAGCGCATCTGGAAAAAATAATCGAGTATGGTGTGCTCGACTGCTATCGTCAAAGTTTTAAACCTGTAGCGAATGTGCTTGCGGCTAATAAGGTGAACCGTTAATGAGTGATCTTACAGTAGAGCAGGAACACCCAAATCAAGATACTTCAGTTCAGGAAGCTCCATTAAATCAAGCTTCATTAAACCAAGACCCCAAGTTTGTTCACCTTCGTGTACACAGTGATTTTTCTCTGTGTGACGGGCTTAAAAAGGTTAAACCTCTTATCAGCAAAGCAGCTGATCTGGGAATGCCAGCAATTGCACTTACTGATCAAACTAATTTATGTGGTTTAGTTAAATATTATCATGCGGCGCATGGTGCGGGTATTAAGGCCATTATTGGTTGTGACTTTTGGGTTATTTCGGATGAGCTCGAAGGTGAACTGACACGCTTAGTTATTTTATCAACGAATAATGTCGGTTATAAAAATTTAACCGAATTAATTTCGAATGCTTATTTACGCGGCCATGTTAAAGGTAAAGCAGTATTAGACAAGCAATGGTTGATAGAACGTGCTGAAGGGCTTATTTTACTTTCTGGCGCACGGGAAGGTGATATTGGTCAGGCATTGCTCAAAGGTAATCAAGAACTTGCTCAAGAGATGCTTGTTTTTTATCAGCAATATTTTGCTAATAGATATTATATCGAACTAATTCGCACAGGCCGGGAAAACGAAGAAAATTATTTACATTCTGCCGTAGCCTTCGCAACTGAAAATCAACTACCGGTGGTTGCTACTAATGAAGTGGTCTTTTTATCTCCTGAAGATTTTGAAGCCCATGAAATTCGTGTGGCCATTCACGATGGTTTTACGTTGGATGATAAACGTCGGCCTAAACGTTATAGCACTGAGCAATACTTACGCAGTGAAGAAGAAATGTGTGAGTTATTTGCCGACATTCCGGAAGCACTTGCTAACTCTGTTCAAATAGCCAAACGCTGTAATGTTACAGTGACCCTTGGAGAATATGTTTTACCAGATTTCCCAACGGAAGGTCTGGATATTAAGGATTACTTAATTAAAGTTTCCGAGGAAGGGCTGGAAGAAAGACTGGATGAGTTATTTGACCGTGAAGCTGATGACTTTGCCAAAATTCGCAAAGAATATGATGATCGCTTATCGATTGAATTAGAAGTTGTAAACAACATGGGCTTCCCCGGTTATTTTTTGATCGTGATGGAGTTTATTCAATGGAGTAAAGATAATAACATTCCTGTTGGTCCAGGTAGGGGCTCGGGTGCAGGTTCTTTAGTTGCCTATGCACTTAAAATTACCGATCTGGATCCACTTGAATTTGATTTGCTATTCGAACGTTTTTTGAATCCTGAACGTGTATCTATGCCTGATTTCGATATTGATTTTTGTATGGACAGGCGTGATGAAGTTATTGAGCATGTTGCTAAACTTTATGGTCGTGATGCAGTATCACAGATCATTACTTTTGGTACTATGGCGGCTAAAGCGGTTATTCGTGATGTTGGTAGGGTATTAGGTCATCCGTATGGATTTGTTGACCGGATCTCAAAATTAATTCCGGGTGATCCCGGCATGACGCTCGCCAAAGCGTTTGAAATGGAACCTAAACTACCTGAGATTTACGCTCAGGATACGGAAGTTAAAGATTTAATTGATATGTGTCGTATTCTCGAAGGTACGACCCGTAATGCAGGTAAACATGCTGGTGGTGTAGTTATTTCACCAACCACCATCACCGATTTCGCCCCTATTTATTGTGATGATGAAGGTAAAAACCCGGTTACTCAGTTTGATAAAAACGATGTTGAAGATGCTGGTTTAGTTAAATTCGATTTCCTGGGATTGAGAACATTAACAATATTGCAATGGGCAATAGAAATGGCAGACGTAAAGCTGCATAAAGAAGCAAAAGAGCCGATTGATATTGCCGCTATTCCATTAGAAGACCCGGCAAGTTATAAAGTATTGTTAAGATCTGAAACAACTGCGGTATTCCAATTGGAATCCAGCGGTATGAAATCTCTAATTGCCAAATTAAAGCCTGATTGCTTTGAGGATATTATCGCTTTAGTGGCATTGTTTAGACCCGGCCCTCTGTCATCGGGGATGGTTGATAACTTTATCGAACGTAAGCATGGCCGTGAAGCTGTAAGTTATCCGGACGAAACATGGCAGCATCTTGATTTAAAACCAATTCTTGAACCAACCTATGGTATTATTTTATATCAGGAACAGGTTATGCAGATAGCTCAGGTACTTGCTGGTTATTCGCTGGGTGGTGCGGATATGCTGCGTCGTGCTATGGGTAAGAAAAAGCCTGAAGAAATGGCGAAACAACGTGCTGGTTTTGAGCAAGGTGCCATTAATCGCGGTGTCGATGGCGAACTGGCGATGAAAATTTTTGATTTAGTTGAAAAATTTGCCGGATATGGTTTCAATAAATCACATTCAGCTGCCTACGCTTTAGTTTCTTATCAAACGTTGTGGATGAAAACCCATTTCCCTGCGCCGTTTATGGCGGCAGTTATGTCTGCGGATATGGATAATACCGAAAAAATTGTTACCTTAGTTGATGAATGTGAAAACATGAAAATCGACTTGCTGCCTCCTGATGTTAATGCTGGCCAATATAAATTTACCGTCAATGAAGCAAATCAAATTGTCTATGGTATTGGAGCGATTAAAGGGGTAGGCGAAGGTCCTATTAATGCTATTATTGAGGCTAGGGTAAGTGGTGGTTCATTTGCTGATTTATTTGATTTTTGTGCGCGTTTAGATTTAAAGAAAACCAATAAACGTGTTTTAGAAAAACTGATCAAAGCTGGAGCATTAGATAACTTAGGTCCTCACCGTGCGGCGTTATTTGAAAGTTTACCGGAAGCGATAAAAGCAGCAGATCAACATGCAAAAGCACAAGCTATTGGACAAGATGATTTATTTGGATTGATCAATGAAGAGCCCGAAGATGATCGCCAATCATTTAGAGATGTACCCAAATGGTCTGAGGAAGTGTGGCTTGATGGTGAAAAAGAAACCTTAGGTTTATATTTAACCGGACATCCTATTAATCGCTATCTTAAAGAAATAAAGCATTATTCTTCTGGTCGTCTGGTTTCTTTACAACCCACAAACAAAGACAAAATATCAACGGCTGTTGGTTTAGTTATTGGCGTACGGGTACTGGTAAATAAAAGAGGGCGTCGTTGGGCGTTAGTGACACTTGATGATAAAAGTGCCCGTATTGATATAAGATTGTTTCCGGATGACTACGATGCTTTTCAAGAATTGTTGGTAAATGATGCAATTTTAGTCTGTAAAGGACAGGTCAGCTTTGATGATTACTCTGGTGGTATTACAATGACCGCAAGAGATGTTATGAATATTGCACAAGCACGTGAAAATTATGTAAAATCACTTGATATTCGAATTAAAAGGTCAGCATTAAAAGTTGATTTTTTTGAACAATTTACTCAAATACTGTCTCAACATAAAGATGGTACATGCCCGGTTAAAGTGTTCTACCAGCGTGAAGAAGCGCAGGCAACGCTTGAACTAGGGGTTCAGTGGCGAGTTACTCCGGCAGACATGTTGATACATGAATTAAAAACCCTGCTAGGTGAAGAAAATATCGTCCTGAAATTTAAGTAGAGGTTGTTGGTTTTAATACTGATAACCTTAAGTTTATAAACTTATGTAAGTAACTTTAGAAAGTAACTTATGTAAGTAATTTATTTAAGTAACTTTTTGTAAGAAAAACAGATTTAGGTATAAATAAATATGTCATTTAATTTTTTAGATTTTGAACAACCCATAGCTGAACTTAATGCACAAATTGAAGAGTTGGAATTAGTAAATGCCGGTCAAGACTTAGATCTTGATTTGGAAGAGCAAATTTCACAGCTTAGAGAAAAAAATAAAGAACAGACTCAAAAAATATATGATAACTTAGATGCTTGGCAAACCGCGCGTGTAGCTCGTCATCCCCAGCGTCCGTATACTTTGGATTATATACCTCGTATATTCACCGAGTTTGATGAATTAGCCGGTGATCGTGCTTATGCAGATGATAGTGCAATTGTTGGTGGTACAGCGCGTTTAGATGGTAAGCCAGTGATGATTATTGGTCATCAGAAAGGGCGTAATACGGCTGAAAAAGTTAAACGTAATTTTGGAATGCCCCGTCCCGAAGGTTACCGCAAAGCGTTGCGATTAATGAAAATAGCTGAGCGGTTTAATATGCCTATTATCACTTTTATTGATACTCCTGGCGCATATCCGGGTGTTGGCGCAGAAGAACGTGGTCAAAGTGAAGCTATTGCAACAAACTTAAAAGTTATGGCTCGATTAACCGTTCCTATTGTGTGTACTGTTGTGGGTGAAGGTGGCTCTGGTGGCGCGTTGGCTATTGGTGTTGGCGATCGCGTTAATATGCTTAAATATTCTATTTATTCTGTAATTTCGCCTGAAGGTTGTGCGTCAATTTTATGGAAAACTGCTGAAAAAGCACCGGTAGCAGCTGAAGCTATGGGGATCACGGCTAAACGGATTAAAGAATTAGATTTGATCACCAATATCATTGATGAGCCATTAGGTGGCGCACATCGTGACTTTGATCAAATGGCGGCCATGTTGAAACAAGCAATAAAAAGGGATTTAACAGACCTAGAAGGTTTGTCTAAAGAAGAGTTAATTGAAAAACGTTATGACAGATTAATGTCTTTCGGTTATTGCTAGAAAGTTGCCTCTTGAAGCTTAGCTTACTTTAGCTTTGCTGAGCTTCAAGAAATGATGCCTGTAAGTATTGGTTGGAATATTTGAGATCAAGCATTATCTTTTATACTGCTATTAAGCACGTTTTTTATGTCACTAATTGAATCTACATTATTAAATTTTTTTCAACAATATCCTCAACGTCCCATTGTGATCGCCTATAGTGGGGGGGTTGACTCTCAAGTTTTACTTCATGCTTTAGCTTCTTTAAATCAACAACAAGCTTTAAATAACGATGTTAGTGTTTGCCACGTAAATCACGGTTTAAGTGTTAACGCCCAAAAATGGCAGCAATTTGCCCGTCAGCAATGTAAGCAATTAAAGTTACCCTTAGTTGTTTTTGAAGTTAATGTACAAGCGAAACCCCAACAAAGTTTAGAAGCACTAGCCCGTGATGCTCGTTATCATGCGTTAAAAACATCATCTGCGGACAACGCGTTAATTGTTACTGGTCATCATAGTGACGACCAGAGTGAAACCTTTTTATTAGCCCTTAAACGAGGCTCAGGTTTAAAAGGTTTATCTGCCATGGCGCAAGTATCCCAGTTCAATCCACAATGCCTGAATCAGCTGCTTGTTCGTCCGTTACTGAAATTAACCAGAAAAGACATAACAGACTACGCACAAAGGCATAATTTGATCTGGATTGAAGACGAGTCAAATCAAGACATCCGTTTCGATCGTAATTTTCTCCGTCATCAAATAATGCCGCTGTTGACTGAGCGTTGGCCCAGTATATTAAGTACTATTAGCCGCAGCGCAGAACATTGTCGGGAAGGTCAGACGTTATTGACGGAATTAGCACAACAAGATTTAACCTTTTGCCAATTGTCTGCTGACAGCTTATTAATTATTGAATTATTAAAGCTTTCGAAAGCGCGTTTTAATAATGTATTACGTTATTTTTTGGAATGTCAGCAATGTTTGATGCCGAGTTCAGAACAACTGGAGCAGGTTCATCATCAATTATTAGCTCAAGCTGACAAATCGCCGGCAGTGAAAGTGGGTGATCATTGGTTAAGACGTTTTAAAGAGGCTTTATACTTTACCCCTGATTTAAACGATATTTCTACGTGGCAAACTGTTATTAATGACAATTTAATTAAAAATGGTGATGAGCAAACCATTCAATTACCTGATGGTTTAGGTGTACTGGATTTTACTTTGTTATCTTCAGGACAACTAACACTAAAACAGGGTGTTATTTCCCACCATTTAAAAATTTTAGCACCTGAAAAAAATGAACAGATCTCAATTCGTTTTGCCCATAATAATCCGAGTTGCTTACCTGATTACCGTCAGAAAAACAGACCATTAAAAAAAGTATTACAGGAATTAGCTATTCCTCCCTGGCATCGGAAAAGGATCCCTTTTCTTTATTACAATGATGTGCTGGTTGCAGCATTAGGATATTTTATTTGTAAGGAGTACTTAGCGAAGGAATAAAGTTCTTTTTTTGATGTTTATTTGATGAAGTGATTTTTCTGTTCATTTTCATATTTTTTATGGAATTGGTATAAAAGGGAAAGTAACTGTCGTTCCGCACTTGTTTTTTACATTATATTGAGCAAAAAACACTCTAACAACACTGGTTTATGACAGGGCAAACGGGTCTAAATTAAACAGTTTTGTAAATTAACAGTGAATATAATTTAAACTTTAAGATTATTCTCAA
>JABSOJ010000198.1 GCA_013216005.1 Alteromonadaceae bacterium
GTGAGGGAAAACCTCATGCACGGAATCGAAGAGGGGCCGTTGGATAAGCTATGCGAAGCCTGCGGCCTACTCTACGTAATAACAAAAGAAGGTCATCCACATACTTCCCCTATTGGCAGCGTGTACTTAGAAAATGAAGAAAGTGGCTATTTTATTGAGATGTTTACTAAAAGTTTTGGTGATCAAGTTGAGAATAAAGCCTGTATTATGGCAGTGAATACTTCGCTTGTTTTTTGGTTAAAGTCACTGTTTTCAAGGGCTTTTGCAACTCCACCAGCAGTAAGGTTACTGGTGACGGTAAAAGAAAGAAGAGAAATTTCAGAAGACGAAATGGCTCGTTTTCATAAAAGAGTAAAACCATTTCGCAGACTTAAAGGCTATAAACATATGTGGTCAACAGCGCGGTACGTTCGAACATTCACTGTTGATAAGGTTATTCCTGTTTCTATTGGTAAAATGACGAAGCATTTAGCTTGAATGACTTTTCTCGAAATTATTCAGTACTTTAAATAATTGATCAATTTTATTGACGATAGAAATTAACAATTGTTCGTTTTGGTTTTTTTGCCATGTTAAATATTCGTCGGCAACTTCTTCAACATAGGGTTGAAAAGTATTGGCAGAGCAATTAAATCCGGCGTCTTTGGTAAATACGGTTTTAAAAACTGCTTTTTCTTTAGCGCGTAAGTCCGTTAAAGTTGCGTCGGCTGATAACGATTTTTTTAAAATAATCGAAATGTTTTCTAATAAGTGTTTGTTTACGGTTTCTGTCATCTTTTATGCTCCAATTTAGGCGCGGGGATTATGGCAAATATCTATTATTAATACCACTAATACAAGTAAGCTATTCCTGGATGTTCTATTGGTATCAGTATAAATTAATAGGTGTTTTATTTGCTTCTCCGGCAATTTCCCTAACTAATTTAGGCATTAAAAACCCTGGTAGAATCGCCATCAGTTCTTTTACTATTTTAATCGCTTCGTGCTCTTTAACATCGAAATGTGCGGCACCTTGTACTTGATCAAGTAAATGAAGGTAATAGGGTTGAATACCTGCGTCAAAAGCCACTTCGCTTAGTTCGGCAAGAATATTTGCGTCATCATTTATCGATTTTAATAATACACTTTGATTAAACAAAGGGATACGGGCTGCTCTTAACGGTTCAATACTGTTGATAAATGTCTGATCTATTTCATTGGCATGATTGATATGTAAAACCATTGTGCTTTTAAGTCGGGTGTTTTTTAATATATTCACTAACTGTGGGGTAATTCTTTGCGGAATGACTACGGGTAAACGTGTATGAATTCGCAGTCGCTGAACATGGGGGATTTCTTCCAATTGATTGACCAACCATTGTAAATGTTGATCATTGGCCATTAATGGATCTCCACCGCTTAAGATAACTTCAAAGATTGATTGGTTATTGGCAATATAAGTTAAAGCACTTTGCCAGCGTAGTTTATTGGGGCTGTTATCTGTGTAGGGAAAATGGCGTCGAAAACAATAACGGCAGTTAACAGCGCAGCCTGCTTTAACAATGAGTAAAACGCGGTGTTTATATTTGTGTAATAAGCCTTCAGCGACCGTATCATGTTCTTGTAAAGGATCGGTAAGATATCCGTCAGCGTTAATGAATTCATTATCTAACGGCATTACTTGTTTCAATAAAGGGTCATTAATATTGCCTTTTTCCATTTTATCGATAAAAGGTTGGGGTACACGCACGGGAAATAATTTTCGGGCATGGAAATGTTGCTGATATTTTTGGGGCTCAATATTTAATTTTTCTAATAAAATTTGAGGGTCGGTGATCACATTTGCTAATTCTTTTTGCCAAGAAGTATGCAATTTATCATCGATTTGGGTTATTATCTCAGGCATTTCTAATTTCAATTTTTAATCTCTGCATAGTAATTATAAGTTGTAATACTTAGTAGTAATAAAAAGAGCAAAAAAATATGGCTAATTTCAGTACAAACCAGTTCAAGGCTGGACTTAAAATAATGCTTGATGGTGAACCATGCAACATTATTGAAAATGAACTTGTAAAACCGGGTAAGGGACAAGCTTTCAACCGAGTTAAAATTCGTAAACTCGTGTCAGGTAAAGTTTTAGAAAAAACGTTTAAATCTGGAGAGTCGGTTGAAGGTGCTGATGTCATGGATGTTGAATTAGCTTATTTATATACTGATGGCGAATTCTGGCATTTTATGAATAATGAGACCTTTGAGCAACTAGGCGCTGATGAAAAAGCTGTTGCTGATATGGTTAAATGGTTGGTTGAAGGCGATATCTGTACTATTACGTTATGGAATGGTACACCAATTGCGGTAACAACACCTAATTTTGTTGAAATTGATGTGACTGAAACAGACCCCGGTTTAAAAGGTGATACTGCCGGTACTGGTGGTAAACCTGCGATATTAAGCACTGGTGCGGTAATACGTGTACCTTTGTTTATTCAAATTGGTGAAAAAGTTAAAATTGATACGCGCTCTGGAGAATACGTTTCTCGCGCGGCAAAATAGCTCTTTTTAAAACAAGTGTTTTTAAAACAAGTATTATTAAAATAAGTATTTTTAATAAAAAAGCCATTGCAAATTATAAGCAATGGCTTTTTTTGTTAAAAATTAATGCTCGGCTTTTTAAATATTATGCTAATCACTAATGTTAATCACTAATGAGACGTTACTGTAGGTAATTTAGCGGCTTGCCATGCGTTCATATCACCCGTTAAATGACGTAATTTATTAAAACCATTCTCAGCTAAAATTGTCTCAGCCACGCCAGCCCGACGACCAGAACGGCAATAAACCACCACTGTTTTATCTTTGTATTGCGTTAACTTAGCAAGGTTTTCTTTTACTTGGTCGTGACTGATATTTATTGCACCTTCAATATGTCCTTGATCAAATTCTTTCTTAGATCGAACATCTAAAACGACCACTTCGCTTGCTGGTGTAGACAGGTGTTTTATCAGTTGTACTTGAGACATTTCAGCCGTTTGCCCTGCAAAGACTAAGCTAGCTATTGTGGAGCTGATAACAATAGTAGTCAGTAATATAATATATTTGATTTTAAACATCATATTCTCTGTTTTATAAATAAATAAAGATAGTTACATTGTACTATGTTTTATTTGTAATCTAGTCATTAGATAATTTTTAAATGTTTCGAATTATTAATTTAATGATTCGAAAAAAATAGCGACCAGAATTAAGCAAGTCAGGCAGGCAATCAGTACTTGTTGAATATGTCTGGAAGCGTAAATGATGTCTGATGGTTCAGGTTGTTTTGCGTGTTCATTGAATGCTGTTCTGCGCAGTTTTATTCCGTCGTACATGGCAACACCGCCTAGTCTTATACCTAAATTCAGTGCGAGACAATGAAGCAGTACATTGTTATTCAGTTTTAAAATATGTCCTTTGATCAAACGCCAAAACAAAATAAAGTTTTTCCCCAACGAACCGAATAATAAAATGAGGGTGAATATTCGTACCGGTAGCCATTGCAATACGCTTACGATTTGTTTGCAGCGGGCGCCAAAAAAAGTAAAGCGCTGACGTTTTACATTCCAGCTGTAGTGCATTTCCAGTAATAACCGATAAGTTAACGCAGCAAAAGGGCCGGCAATTAAAAAATAAAAGCAAACAACAAACCCTTGTTGCATTGTTTGTAATAATTGCATTTCAATACAGGTTTTACTGATGCCCATACTTGAAAGTGACGCGGTTTCTCTTAATACCAGTGGTTGAATGGTTTGCTTGGCGAGATATTTTTGATTGGCTGTTAATGCTATTGCAACTTTTTTGGTGCGACTGATAAGTCCAAATCCGCCTATTGCCACGTAAAGTAACATACCTTGCCATAGCCACTTTACGGTTACAAAAGCTTCAAATAACCAGATAATAATTAATAAAGGCGCAAGGCTGACAAGGATTGCGATTAGGCCTGAAATGCTTTGCTGCGTTGAACTGCCAGACGTTTTGTTAACTTTCTTGGCCAGCAGATCACAATAAAACCGAAAAACAGCTAATGGTTCATGAAGGTGAAACGTTGAGATCAATGTTTTTACCAGAATAATACTTAGCAAAATAGTGATTGAGTAACTAAAGGCATTAAGTTCTGGTAAATTCATATAATTAACACTTTCCATGGCTAGTTAAGCATTGTGTTGAGCACTAATCTAGGAATTAACTCAGTTTTTTGCTTTTTAAATCATTCAACATATTCAATACCAGCTGAGAAGAATTTACTGACGCTGTTTCTAAATAAGCTTCAAAAGATGTTGGAGATTCTTTGCCTGCAATATCAGACATTGAACGGATCACAACAAAAGGAACATTAAACTGATGACATGTTTGGGCAATTGCGGCACCTTCCATTTCTACGGCTGTCATTGTCGGGAAATTTTTCCGTGCTTTAGCAATATCATCATCAGCGGTCATAAAAGTATCACCTGTGGTGATAAGGCCAACCAATGTTTGAATGCTTTGAACGTCGGAATTAGTATCATTGTTGCCAGTTAATGACTCAATGCCAGCTTTTGCAGATTCAATCAGCACAGGGTGAGGGATGTAAGCTGCAGGGTTTGCGGGCAACTGTCCTATTTCATAACCAAAAGCGGTAAGATCAACATCGTGATAACGAACTTCAGAACTGATGACAATATCACCTACTTTTAATGATTGATCAAATCCACCAGCGGAGCCGGTATTTACTATGTAGTCAGGTTTGAAATGTTCTATAAGCACTGCCGTGGCCAGTGCAGCAGCAACTTTACCAATGCCAGATTGTACAATTACAACGTCTGTGCCTTCTAACTGTCCCTGATGAAATTCGTAACCCGCATGTTGCTTCGTTTGACAATTTTCTAATTTTGCTTTTAAAATGGCTACTTCTGGCTCCATTGCGCCAATAATACCTGCTTTCATTTTTTTTCCTAATGGCTGATTTTTAAAATGTTATTGGAGGATTATAACTTGCTTGGGTTTATTGGGAAACTAAACTTTGCGCTGATAAAAGTGTTATTAGTTTCTGTGAACTATCGTTAGCAGAAAATAAATTAGGGTCCGGGTTAGCCAAATTAATGCGGTAATGCTGCTTGCGGTGAAGAAATTTGTGGTTGGAGCGACGTTTTTGCTGCGCTTGGCACTACGCCAACATTGCGATTTCTTGCTTTGATCATAGGAGCGGGAATTATTTTTCCAGCCATTTTTGGAGCAGGACCTTTATTACCTAACAGACGGCTGTTAATACAAGTTCTAATTTCGTCAACAGTATAACTGGCTTTAACTTTAACCCGAATATGTGGAATTAGGGCCGCTTCAAGTGTGCCACTGACAAACCAGTCTTTTTTTATTTTGTACCCTTTGCCATTAGTATCAACTAAATCTATTGCGCCAAGTAATTTCATGCTGTTGCGATCACAAATAACAAAATCCAGATATTTATTTTCTGCGCTAGTCGCTGCACTTTGACTTGCCCGATTAGAAACACCATTTCGGATGGTAACCACGTCAGATAATTTTACGCGATTAATTACGCGAAACTTCGGACCCATTGCCTGCTCTACTAAATTTTGGAAATTTTTCTCTGCCGGGGTAAAAATGATTTCCTTTTGATCAAAGGGAAATGGAAAGCTATTATCGTTCAGGCGACTCGCCAACAAAGCAACAATAACAATAAGAATGATCATGGCAAATAAAATTAGTTCCATAGACGGCTCCGAAGGTTCAAAATTTTGACGTTTACTTATTAATACCTAGGGATAAGCAGATTTTATGCCAGAGGAGCTATTATTAAATTTGAGTGCTTTTTTAAGATCATTTGTCCGAAGGGATTCAAATTGTTGATATGCGATATAGTTCAATTGTTTTAAGTTGTTATTTTTATTATGGAAATCAAAAATTGTTTATAACATAGTGCCTGATCGTTTCCTGTTTTTGATAAATATAGGTTAAGAGACAAGAAAGCAAAAAAAATTAATTGCAATAAACGATGCATGTTTCACTTTTAAAAATAATGTTGATATTAGTTACTTACATGGTTTGTGAATAAACAACGAGCACAAAAAAACAACAATATTATTATTAATAAAAAACAGAAATATTATTTTATAGCTTGCTATGTCGCGGGTCTCTTACCTTCACTGACGATGTAATAACAAAATGTAATATAAAAGTTTATTTTTAACTAAAATCATTTTAAAAAATAGCGATTATTTTTATAGATTGTTATAGAATCTTCCTATTAAAATTTAAAATGTTTACGTGCATAATTAATATGCATAGTCAGTAACTATTGTTTACTGCGATTATTTGTTTACTGCAATTTATAGGATTTTTTCATGGCTGGTGTTAATAAAGTAATTATTTTGGGAAATTTAGGGAAAGATCCCGAGGTTCGTTTTATGCCTAATGGAGGGGCTGTTGCTAATTTAACTATCGCGACGTCTGAAAGTTGGAAAGACAAACAAACAGGCGAACAAAAAGAAAAAACCGAATGGCATCGTGTTGTTATGTTCGGCAAATTAGCTGAAATAGCAGGCGAATACCTGAAAAAAGGTTCGAAAGTTTATATTGAAGGTGCTTTGCAAACACGTAAATGGCAGAACCAGGAAGGTCAAGATCAATATTCGACTGAAATTGTTGTGCAAGGTTTTAACGGTACAATGCAAATGTTAGATTCCCGTGGCCAAGGCGGCGGACAGTCAGCAGGAGGCTTTTCTCAACAAACGCCTCAACAAACGCCTCAACAGGCACCTCAACAAACACCTCAACAGCAAGGTGGTTTCTCTGGGCAAGCGCAACAAGGCGGTTTCTCTGGACAAGGGCAGCAACAGCAAGGTGACTTCCAGCAAAAACCAGCGCAACAACAATATAATAGCGCATCTCAACAGCAAGGTGGTTATTCTCAGCAAGGACAGCAGCAACCACAACAGCAACAACCACAACAAGCTGCACCTGCGTCGTCAGGTTTCGGACAACAGAATCAACAACAAGCGCCTAAGGTAAATCCTCAAGAGCCAACGATTGATTTTGATGATGATATTCCGTTTTAACAGGTTACTAAGACTAATAAAGTAACGTTTAACTAACCTCTTCACTTTATTATCAATAAGTTACATGGAAAAGTTTTCAAAATTAACTCATAAATTTGTAAACTTTTCCTGTATTTTATTTAAGTTATTACGCACCTAGATATTTTGTAAAAATTTTTATTACCAATATTCGTTCAAATATCCTCCCTAAAGTTTCCTCTACTATTTACTTTTTGTATGTCAAAACTAGTTCTTATTGTTTAAAAAACAAACAACCAAGTTTTTTTTGATATTTATTTTTATGTTTTTTTTATATTTATTAATTGATTCATTTCATATGCTTAATAAAACACCTAATTAAATATAGTGTAATATTAATGGATATTTGATGTTTTTAACATATTGTTTTAAAACAGGAATTTGACATTCCGCTCCTTTGGTTGATAAGCTTTTTAGCAAGTTAGATTGCTAAGTTTTACAGAGGGATATATGTCAGTAAAAATAAAAAGCTTCATCATGGAAGGTGGAGAAAGAGCTAGTTTATTAATTAACAATACAAGTGGGTTGCCAGTTATTCACGAAAACTTGTATGTAATGATACACCTTAGAAATCAAAATAGATCAATATCAACTATTAGGGCATGCCTTAGAGATCTTGTTTTTTTTAGAGATGTTTGCACTTTATTAAAACTTGATTTGAATGAGACTTTTAGCTCAGTGAAGTGGCATAGTTAATTTGGTCACCTACATAGAGGTGTTATTATATGCCTCATAATTACTAGGTGATAATATGA